>NZ_JBBYHU010000019.1:0-68736 GCF_038289905.1 Flavobacterium flavipallidum
CCTTAAGGTGGTTATTGCGGCGGGGCTCACCTCTTCCCATCCCGAACAGAGAAGTTAAGCCCGCCTGCGCAGATGGTACTGCAGTTTGTGGGAGAGTATGTCGTCGCCTTTCTTTGAAAACCCTATCCAATTTGGATAGGGTTTTTTGTTTTAAATAATTCTTATTTTTATTTGGAAGGTTGTCTGGGATCAAGTTCAAAAGTTGGGGACTAAGCAAAAAGATTGGATCGGATCAGGTTCAAAAGTTGGGGACTAAGCAAAAAGATTGGATAATCTGAATAGAAAAAAATCAATTTTTCTGACTCCTCTAAATGGAGATATAAAGGTTTATATCTTAGAATAGTTTAAAGGTTTCAGAAGAGAAGCTAATTCTTAAGTATAAAGTTAGGTGATTTGAATAAAAAATCCCATTTTGAAATATTTTCAAAATGGGATTTTTGATTTTTTAGTATAAAACTTAGAAAAGCTTTTTCCAAGGATTATCACTTCTGAAAGGAACAGCAGGAAGTCCTTCTTTATTAATAAAATTCGATTGTGACGCTTCGTTCCAACTAAAACGGACAAAATAAGGATGATTTATTTTTGAAGAGGATGTTATTATCTTATTGTCTTTAATTACGGCATTAGCAGGTTCATATTTGCCATCCGCACCGGCAATACTAAAGCAGTTGAGCGGTTTGCTGTCACGACTACTTAAACCACTTCCAGTATTTGAAAAAGTTATCTCGATAGTGTTGTTTACAATCTTCATTTTTTGAAAAACAGGTCCTGAGTAAACAACCTCTTTTTGATTATAGGTTTTGTTAGCAGCAATAAGACTTAATCTACGGCCTACCTCCCATTTGTATCCAGGATGTAATTCGGTTATGGTGTCGTTTAAATCGGTAATGGTCGCCATGGCTGTATTTTTTAATTTCAAATTCAGGCCCTGGGCTTCCCAAAATTCAGGTAGTGTTTCTGTCGTTAAGGGACGGTCTTTTGAAGCTGAATAATTGTAAGGTGCAATTTGGACAAAATAAAAAGGCAGCTCGTTGTCTTTCCAGTCGTCGCGTCTGCTTTTAATTAGGGTTTTTAATTTGTAAGCATAACGTATGTTTTCGTTTAGAAAACAATTTGATTCGCCCTGATACCATAAAAAACCCTGAAGTGTATAGGGAATTAAAGGCTTAATCATGGTTTCGTAAAATTGACCACTATTTCCATCGTCTTTGCTTAAATTATCTAGTTTCTTTCCATTTTTTAATTTGGGTTCAAAATCTAGTTTTGATGACTGAATCCAAGGTTCGATTCGGCTTCCGGGAATGGCCGCTGAAATCATTCCGATTGGAACATGAAGTTTTTCATATAAATCTTTTGCAAAATAATAGCCTACAGCCGAAAAATCAACTAAAGGACGCCCCATGGCTGCATCCCAGCCCAAATGTTCCGGATCTGGGTTCATATATTTTCTACGATCAAGAAAAATACGAATGTTAGTATTGTTTGCTTTGCTTAAATCATCTTGTGGTGGATGATACCCTTTGGTTTTGGTTTCGTAATTGCTGTATTTACGCATAGCGTATTCCATATTAGATTGTCCGGAGCAAAGCCAAACTTCGCCAACAAGAATATTTTTCAAAACAATTGTGTTTTTTCCTTTGATTGTCATTTCTCGGAGCTCAAAAGATGCTTTTAATGGATTTAATTTTACCATCCAGTTTCCGGAATTATCGGCATTTGTCCTTTTGATTTGTCCTGCAAAAGAAACCATTATTTTCTCTTTTGGGCTGGCTGTTCCCCATATTGCAACTTTTTTCTTTTGTTGCAAAACCATATTATGGCCTAAAATTTTAGGTAGCGTTATTTCGGCAGCAATTTTAGAAGTAAACAAAAAGCAAAGTCCTGAAAGGAACAAAAGTTTTTTTAAATTCATGAGTTGTAGTAGATATGATTTTTTCAGTCTTATCATTCATAAATAATGCCAAATCGGGTATAACTGTAATTTTTAATGTAAAATTTACAATTATACCCGAAATGTAGTTATGGGTAACTTTTAAAAAGTAATTTATTTGTTCCAAATTTCCCATGCTTTCTCAGCTTGGAAAATAAGCATGTCTAAACCGTTTTTGGTTTTAGCTCCGCCTACTTTTGCATTTTTCAAAAATTGGGTTTCGGACGGATTGTAGATTAAATCGTAAGCAATGTGTTTTTCGGTAAAGAATTCGTAAGGAATCTCAGGGCAGGCTTCTATATTTGGACTTGTGCCAATTGGTGTTGAATTAATGATAATTTGGTATTCTTTGAAAGTTTCTGCATTGATTTGACCATAATCAATCGCTTTTTCTGATGCTTTTCGGGAAACAAAACTATATTCGATACCTAATTCTTCTAATGCAAAAGCAACTCCTTTTGAAGCACCGCCTGTTCCCAGAATTAATGCTTTATTGTGATGTGATTCTAATAAAGGTTCTAAGGATTTCAAAAATCCATAATAATCGGTATTGTAACCTTTTAGTTTGCCTTTCTTGGTGAACTTTATAGTGTTGACAGCACCAATTTTTTTAGCCTTTTTAGAAAGTTTATCTAAATAAGCAATTACGTCTTCTTTGTAGGGAATAGTAACATTTAAACCACTCAAATGGTCAGTGTTTTTGATGATTTCAGGAAATGCAGTGATTTCCTGAATATCAAAATTTTCATAGGTATAGTCCTGAAGTTTTTCTTTTTCGAATTTTGTTGTAAAATGTCCTTTAGAAAAGGAATAACTGATATTACGCCCTAGTAAGCCAAAGCGTTTTCTAGAATTTTGAGTCATTATTGTTTGTTATGTTTTTCAATATAATTTTGTACCATTTTAGTGTCCCAAACTACAGGAAACAAGTCTTCTATCAGGATATAATTGTCAAAATTCAATCTTAAAGCGGTGCTTAAATGAATTTTAGCTTTTCTATCATCGTGAATCATAAAATAAAGACCTGCCAAACGGTATTCAATTTGGCTTTCTTCCGGGAAATAATCTACTGCTTGTAATAAGGTGTGAATAGCAGTTTCAAATTCGCCTAAAAACTGTAAAATGTCAACCCAGAATAACCAAGTGTCTAATTCAGAATCACCAAATTCAACTGCTTTTCGATAACCAAATTCAGCTTCTTCAAAAAAGTTCATTTGCTTGTTGATAGAAGCGTATATTTTCCAGTACAAACGATTTTGATTGTCTATTGCTAAGGCTTTGTTAACATAAAACAGGGCTTTTTGGAAGTTGTTTTCACGGATGTAAAAATCAGTAATAGCAATCCATCCTTTGTCTAAAAGTGGATCTTCGTGTACGGTTTGATTGAAAAACTTAAGTGCTTCTCCTTTATTTCCCAATTTTTCATGGCATTTTCCAATTCTTAATAAGGCATAGGAAGTAGCATCTTCAAGTTCTATTGTTCTGGTATAGCTTTCGATTGCCTCTTCTAATTTACCCAAACGTTCTAAGGCTTTGGCTTTTTCCATAAAAGCGCCAAGGAATTCGTCGTCTATAAGTGTAGCATATTCAAAGGCATTAATTGCACTTTCATATTCTTTCAAGCCGTAATGCAAACGACCTTTTTGATGCCAGGCAATTTCACTGTATGGATTTTTTTCGATATATTCTTCTAGGAAACTTATTGCTTCTTTATTTTGGTCTAAAAACTCAAAACAATAAACAACATTATAAAGTGCCGATTGGTCTTCGATATCTTCTTCAAGACATTTGATAAAACTATCTTTGGCCATTTCAAGATTGTCCATGAATAAATATTCCATCCCAATTAAATTATACACATCGGCATAATCATCGGTGTACTGTAAAGCAATTTTTAGTAATTCAACGGCTTTTTCATGCTGATCTCTTTTTGAGCAGATATTTGCCTTTTGAATATAAATTTCTTCATTGTGCGGTTCAATGGCATATAGTTCATTGAGTAATTTCTCGGCTATATCCAATTTATCATCATAAACCAGCATTTCAACTTGAACGAGTTTTAAGCCTGTAGACTTAGGGTGTTGGTCTAATGCTAATTTAAGCGCTTTTTTAGCTAAAGCGGCCTTACCTGTATCGAGATAATGAAGTATGATTTCTTCAAATTCTTCAGAGTCAAAAAAGAGTACTTTGTTTGTTTTTAACATCGACTCAAATTTGGATAGAGATAAGTTATAATCTTCTTCTTCTTCGCTTAGTTGCATACTTTCTGTTTTTAGAATTTGGCCTTGTTTAAAGTTAGGCATCATTCGGATTAATTTCGAAGAAAAAAATGAATTATTGTGAACAATTTAATTAACAAAGGAAGTTGTTCGTTTATTTTTTTAATGAAGCCTGAACTTCGTCCATAACTTCGAGTATAATAGCACAACCTTCACGTATTTCTTCGTTAGAAATGGTTAAAGGAGGTGTAATTCTGATAGCGCATCCTTCAAAGAGTAACCAGAATAATATTAATCCTTTGTACTGACATCTTAATATCACTTCATTTGTGATTTCAGCTGTTGCAGTCATTGCAGCCAGCATTAATCCTTTTCCTCTAACTTCTTGTATCAAAGGATGTACCAAAAGCGATCTGAAAAGTTTTTCTTTTTCTAAAGCTTCTTTCATCAAATCGGTTTCAGTTAATTCTTTCAAAGTCGCCAGACAGGCTGCCGCAATGACAGGATGTCCACCAAACGTTGTGATATGTCCTAGTTTAGGGTTTTCAGTTAATAAATCCATCATAGCCGAAGAAGCAGTAAAAGCACCTACCGGCATTCCGCCTCCCATACCTTTTCCCATGGCAACAATATCAGGTACAATATCGTAGTTTTGGAAGCCAAATAATTTTCCGGTTCTTCCAAAACCAGGCTGAATTTCGTCCAAAATTAACATTGCACCCACTTCGGTACAACGGGCACGTACTTTTTTTAAGTAATCGTTTTGCGGTTCAATAAAACCGGCACCTCCTTGAATGGTTTCGAGTAATACTCCGGCAGTTTTAGTAGTTATTTTTTCTAAATCGGCTTCGTTATTAAAGGTAATGAAATCTACATCCGGAATTAAAGGACGAAAGGCTTGTTTGCGCTCTTCAAATCCCATCACACTCATCGAGCCCATGGTGTTCCCGTGATAAGCATTGTAACATGAAATCCATTGGCTTCTTCCAGTAACTCTTCGGGCTAATTTTAAGGAACCTTCAATAGCTTCCGTTCCTGAATTAACCAAATAAGTTTTGTCCAAAGGAGCGGGCAGGAGTGATGCCATTAGTTTGCAATATTCTACAGCTGGACTTTGTGAATATTCACCATAAACCATTACATGCGAATATTTGTCCAATTGATCTTTAATTGCTTGGTTGACTCTCGGAGGTTGATGCCCTAAAGTACAGGCAGAAACTCCGGCAACAAAGTCTAAATATTTTTTATTATTGGTGTCGTAGATATAGGAACCTATGGCATGAGAAACTTCCATTCCCAGTGGGTAAGGTGAAGTTTGTGCCTGATATTTTAAGAATTCGTTATTCACGTTATTTTTACCGCAAAGTTCGCAAACATTTTTTGCATAATCACGGATTTTATTATTTGTTATTATGTATAAATGATGTTTAGAAAACTGTTTTCTGAAAACTGAACACTGATTACTTTTTTTTCTTCTTTTTGTCGTAATTGAGGGTTTCTTTTCTAATTTTCATTGGAACATTAGGTTTTGCTTCGTCCTTCTTGGTTTCCTCAATCATTTTTTCATTGTATTGATTTTCTTCTGGAGGGAAGATGTCGTCTTTTGATTTAATCCGTTCATCAGCGCGCCATTTGAATCCTCTGAATTTTCTATCGTGTTCATCCAATTCTTCTTCGGGATAGATATCTCCATCTACATTTGTAAAAAAAGTAATGGTTTCGATAGTATTTTTGTCAAAAAGAATATTGATTTTACTACTTACGTTTTTATTGATACCAATGAGTTCTTTGTCGTCATTTCGCATAAAATAAATTACTTCGGCATTTTTGATGATGTCTACATCGTGAAGTTTTCCGTCTTCAAATTTACCGTTGAGATTCATACCTTTTATTTGGTTGTATCCGGTTCCTAAGGTGTCTTTGGATATAATAAAAGTGTTCGTGAGGACTTTGAGCGAGTCCAGTTTTTGTGTTTTTTTGTCACCTATGAGATGCATTACATCTCCAGTAATTTGACTTTCACCATTCCAAAGTATCGGATTTCCAATGAGTTTTGTTAGAGCAATTTTGGTACTGGAATGAATCGAATCGCATTTACCGCTCATATCCGTTTTGTAAAAACGAACATTGTTGAAAGCACGAATAATTCGGTCTCCTTCTTTACCAGTAATCATTAATTTTTTTCCGTGGATGTAAACGGAGTCCTTGTCTACCAAATTGATAGCAACAGCTCTTTTGGTTACAAACATGGAGTCTTTTTTCTGGAAAATTTCGGCATAATGGCCTTTTACAATTCCTTTATTAATTGTATCGGTGATTTTTACATTTCGAGTTGCCGATGCAAATTCTTTGTTACGATCATAATACAAACTGTCTCCTTCAATTAATCGATTATCATACTTAATGTAGGATTTTCGAAGAAAATGGGACAGATTCTTTTTAGTGTCGTAAAATCCTTTTTCGGTATAGATGTAGTTGTTTTTACTGGTTATTGTTGAGGGACCAAAAAGGTAGGAATGACCGGAATTACTATAATAATCTAAATGATTAGATTTAATGACATATTTAGGATTAGTAATGGTTACTGCTGTTAAGAATTGGAATTTCTTTTGAGCAACATAATATTTTCCCGAATTGCTTTCGAGAGTGTTTTCATTGTTGTTGATAATTCCTTTGGTGTTATAATAAGCTTCCTGAGTATTACGGTCAAAATTTATTGTATCTGTTTTTAAAGTTGCATTAGGTGAACTCAAAACAGCATCTCCGGTTGCAAAAGCTTTTTTTGCATTACCACTGTATTCAGCATATTTACTGTTTAAATATAAGGTGTCACCCTGAACCAATTGGACGTTTCCAAAGGCTTTAATGTAATTTTCTTTTTGAAAATAATAAGCTTTATTACAGCTAAGTACTGCACCGTCATGGTTGACAACGACATTTCCGGTTAGCAAGAAAGCATCGGGCATTTCGGTTTGATTGACATCTGCGAAATCGGAATGTTCTATAATTATTTTTTTAGGTGTTTGTGCTTTTACTTGTAGAGAAGTAATAAAAAACAAACTAAAACAGATGAAAAATAGCGTTTTATTCAAGGGTGTATATTTTTGTCAAATTTATGAAAAAGGAAACAAACCCAATAAATATTACTATTTATTTATGATTTTGAAAATGCAGTTTTGAAATGAAAACAGTAATTTTTCGAAAAAAAATACCGCTGATTACTCTAGTAGTAAACAACGGCATTTTTTTATTGGTATTAAATACCATTAGTATTTCTTAATAAATGAATTTTTATAATTTTCATTTACATTATCCCAGTTGATGATATTAAAAAAGGAGTCAATGTAAGCTTTTCTTCTATATTGATATCCTAAATAATAAGCATGTTCCCATAGGTCTAAGGCAAGAATAGGGGTGCCTTTTACAGTTGCATTTCTCATCAAAGGATTGTCTTGATTTTGAGAGCTTGTAATTTGGAGTTTTCCAGCTTTGTCAACAACAAGCCATACCCATGCAGAACCATATTGCAAACTTGCTTCTTCAACGAAAGCCGTTTTGAAATCATTGAAAGAACCAAAATCTCTATCAATAACAGAGGCTATCGTATCTTTAGGAGTGCCGCCAGCATTTGGTCCAATAGATTTCCAATATAAGGAGTGATTGTAAAATCCACCGGCATTATTTCTTAGTTCGGTGTCATTGATGTCTAATTTGGCTAAAATGTCTTCAATAGACATGTTTTCGTATTCAGTACCTTCAATTGCTCTATTGAGGTTGTTAGTATACGATAAATAATGTTTAGAATAATGTACTTCTAATGTTAAAGGAGAGATACTTGGAGCCAAAGCATCATAAGAATACGGAAGTTTGTCTAATAAGAAAGATCCTGGATCTGCTTTTACATCATCAGGAACTCCAATGGTTATTTTTTCCTGAGCTGTAGGTAGCGGAACTTCGACAACCTCAGTTAGTTTTTTATTGTTGCATGAAATTAAAAAACTTAAAAAAAGTAGACTAGTTGGAATTAATAAAAGCTGCTTTTTCATGTGTTGTATTATTTTCAAAGAGAATTAATAATTTCGATATAGTTTTCCTTTGCTTCATCAGCTGAGATATGGCTGATTTGCATCCAAGCATTTATTTTGAAGGCATCTCTTAAATGAAAATTAGAAGTTTGTCTAATTTCCATAGAACCAATAGTAGCTTGTTTGTAAAAAGCATAGAGTCTTAGCTGCACATCTTGAGGTAAAGACGCCTGAGTCATTTTGGAAGCTTTTTCAACAGCTTCATTAAATCGGGTATCTAAATCTTTTTCTGCCATTATTTTTTTGCAATAATAGTTTTTCCTCCAATTGCTTTTTGATTAAGTACTACTTCAACAGGAGTACCTAAAGGTAAAAATAAATCTACTCTTGAACCAAATTTGATAAATCCTGCATCAGTTCCCTGAACAACCTGCATGCCTTCTTGAGCATAATTTACAATTCGACGTGCCAAAGCTCCAGCGATTTGACGGTATAAAACAGCTCCAAATGTATTGTTTTCAACAACAACTGTAGTTCTTTCGTTTTCTTCACTTGCTTTTGGGTGCCAAGCAACTAAAAATTTACCGGGATGGTATTTGCTGAACTTGATGATTCCGTTCATTGCATATCTCGTAACGTGTACGTTGATAGGTGACATAAAAATAGAAACCTGTAAACGTTTGTCTTTGAAATATTCTCCTTCGTATACTTCTTCAATTACCACCACTTTTCCGTCAACAGGGGCTAGAATATGATTATCGTTTATAATTACAGATCTTTTTGGGTTTCTAAAGAATTGTAAAATGATAACTAAAACTAAGAAAGCAAAGATTTGAACCAGCATTCTGAGCCAAGTGATATCAATGAATTTATCCGCAAGTAATAGTACTGTAATGGTAAAAACTGAACCTAAAAAAATTGATGGGATTCCTTCTTTATGAAACATAATTTAAAATTTGATAAAATAAAAATATTATTGGTGCTACAAATATAACACTATCCAGTCTATCTAGAACACCTCCGTGACCCGGCATGATGTTTCCGCTGTCTTTTACACCGGCAATTCGTTTGAATTTAGATTCAATTAAATCGCCAATAGTTCCAAAAATCCCAACAATAGCAGCAATCGAAGTCCAAATTAAAATGGATTGTTCGCTAAATTCAGTTTTTGGTTTTATGTAATATTTAGATATTAAATATCCAGCAAAAATGGCGAAAAGTATGCCTCCAAGAAAACCTTCAATAGTTTTTTTAGGGGAAATGCGTTCGAGAAGTTTGTGTTTTCCAATGGATTTTCCAACGATATATGCAAAGGTATCATTGGTCCAAATAAGAAGAAACAAACCTATAATAATTTTAGGATTGTAATCTTTGATACCAAATGAAATTTTAGTTATGAAAATAAAAGGTAAAGTTATATAGCCAAATAAGTATAGGTATTTTGAGGAAGTACTTATTTTTTGAACACTGTCATAAAAGAGAAAAAGAATACATTTTACTGAAACAACTAAAGTTGTTGCGAGTAAGATGATATTGAGTTGCTGAATGTTGATTGTGATTTCAATAGGGACAGCTAAATATTGATTAATCGTTTCAGTTGTGAACTTATTATAATGACTAATAAGTGTAATTGTTATATATACCAATGCAGCCGCAATCAAAGGAATAGTTTTCCTGACTTGCGTAAGATTGCAAAATTCATAAACAGCTATGAGTAAAAAAACGCCGAAAAGTATAAAGAAACTTTCGGTTGAGAATAATATAGAAGCTAATAATAATATAATGTAAATAGCACCTGATATTGATCTTTTTAGGGTTTCGTTCATTTTAAAGATCTTCTAAAAGCAATAAATAAAGATTTTTAGCAGAACTGCCATATTGAGTAAAGTCTTCTTCTTTCGCTTTTTCAAAATATTTAATAGCGGTAATATTGGTAGGGTAGTCTCTTTCGTACTTCTTTTTAATAGCACTAAGTCCATCACTTTTCATCGCAAGAATTTGGCTCGTTGTTGCCAAAACTACTATGTTAGTAGGTAACTCGTTTGGTTTGTGTTGTTTGATTTGTTTTGATGAAAAAAGGATAGAACCTTCTTCGGCAATTAAATTTTCACAACTAGATAATAAAAATTTAGGATTAGAAGGTTTGTTGTATGAAAGTTTGTTTTCGTCTAAAAGGTAAAAAAGTTTAGGATCGTAACAAAGTACTTCGGTTTCAAACCAATCGTTTTCTTCTAAGATGTTTTCAAATTGATCTTTTACTTCCTGATTGTTTTCACAGTATAAAAATTTACCTCCATTTTTTTTGAAATTGTAGATAAATCGTTCATCAACAGAAATGTTATTGTCAGGAAAGAAGTTGTTATTCTGACTTTCTTTTTCCTCATCTGAAGGCGAAGCACTAGAACCAAAAAGTTTTCTAAAAAGACTCATATTTTTGTAGGGTACTTAATGTTTTATTTGTAACCGTTCAAAGATAAAAAAATCTTAATTCAAAACGAGGTTTTGAATTAAGATTTTAAATTATTTATGTTAAGTGTCTTATTAAGAGACTATTTCTTCCAGATTTTTATCGAAATTTCTTTTTCCAAAAATGGTCTCTAAATCGTCTTTAAAAATTACTTCTTTTTCGATAAGTATATCAGCTAGTTGATATAATTTATCTTTGTTTTCTTCAAGGATTTGAATGGCTCTTTGGTATTGACTTTCAATTAATAAAGAGATCTCTTTGTCTATAACCTGAGCTGTTTCATCTGAGTATGGTTTAGAGAAACTGTACTCGTTTTGTCCTGTTGAATCGTAATAAGTTACGTTTCCAATTTTGTCATTTAATCCATAAATAGTAACCATTGCTCTAGCTTGACGTGTTACTTTTTCTAAGTCACTTAATGCTCCAGTAGAAATTTTATTAAAAGTTACTTTCTCAGCGGCACGACCTCCCATAGTAGCACACATTTCGTCAAGCATTTGGTCAGTACGAACAATTTGACGTTCTTCTGGTAAATACCAAGCAGCTCCTAAACTTTGTCCACGAGGAACAATGGTTACTTTAATAAGAGGTGCGGCGTGTTCCAACATCCAACTTACAGTAGCGTGACCTGCTTCGTGTATTGCGATTGCTTTTTTCTCTTCAGGGGTGATGATTTTGTTTTTCTTTTCTAATCCTCCTACAATACGATCAACAGCATCAAGAAAATCTTGTTTGTCAACAGCAGTTTTGTTGTTTCTGGCAGCAATTAATGCAGCTTCGTTACATACGTTTGCTATATCTGCACCTGAGAATCCTGGGGTTTGTTTAGCTAAGAAATCTAAATCTAATCCTTCTACTTTTTTCAATGGTGCTAGGTGTACTTTGAAAATTTCAGCACGTTCACGTACATCTGGTAAGTCAACAAAAATTTGTCTGTCAAAACGTCCGGCACGCATTAAAGCTTTGTCAAGTACGTCAGCTCTATTTGTTGCTGCCAATACAATTACGCTTGAGTTTGATCCAAAACCGTCCATTTCAGTAAGTAACTGGTTTAAGGTGTTTTCTCTTTCGTCATTTCCACCCGACATGTTGTTTTTACCTCTAGCACGACCCACAGCATCAATTTCGTCAATAAAAATGATGGCAGGTGATTTTTCTTTGGCTTGCTTGAATAAATCACGAACTCTGGAAGCACCTACACCAACAAACATTTCTACGAAATCAGAACCTGATAAAGAGAAAAATGGAACCTGAGCTTCGCCAGCAACCGCTTTAGCTAATAAGGTTTTTCCAGTTCCAGGAGGTCCTACTAACAAAGCTCCTTTTGGAATTTTACCACCAAGATTGGTGTATTTTTCAGGGTTTTTAAGGAATTCAACAATTTCCTGAATTTCTTCTTTTGCACCTTCTAGACCGGCAACATCTTTAAAAGTAGTTTTAACATCTGTTTTTTCGTCAAAAAGTTTAGCTTTTGATTTTCCAATGCTGAAAATTTGTCCACCACCTCCAGCGCCACCACCTGACATTTTGCGCATAATGAAAATCCATACTCCAATAATAATGATTACAGGTAGTAAGCTTATAAGAATTTCAGACCAATTGCTAGATTCTTTAAAATCATAGTCAACAAGTTTTTTTTCAGTCTTAGCAAGGTCTAGTTTTTCTTGAAACGATTTTAAATCACCAAATTTTATTGTATAGTGAGGGCCTTTGTTTGGTCTGTCAAAAATATCTTTGGCTACTTTTTTATTTGCAGGATCTTTTAATCCTTTTTCGGAAAGATAAATTTCAGCATCTTTATTATTGAAAATTATGACATTTTTTATTTCTCCGTTAGCTAACATATTATCTATGTTAGAAGATTTTAGTTGTGCTGGTTCCTGTAAGTTAGAGCTACCAGTTACAAAACTGATAAATAAAAAAATAAGCAATATGGTTGTGTACACTAACCATGGACTTATTCTAAATTTATTAGGGTTGGGATTATTGTCTTTTGCCATTTTTTTAGTATTTGTTAGCTATTGTAGTAATTTTTGCGTCTCCCCACAAACTTTCAATGTTGTAATATTCTCTGATTTGTTTTTGGAAAACATGAACTACAATATTTACATAGTCCATAAGAACCCACTCAGCATTGTCAGTACCTTCAACATGCCATGGTTTGTCTTTGATTTCTTTAGAAACAATTTTTTGAATGGAGTTAACAATAGCGTTAACCTGAGTGTTTGAATTTCCGTTGCAAATAACAAAATAGTCGCAAACGGCACTGTCTATTTCTCTAAGATCGAGAATATCTATATCATTTCCTTTAACTTCTTCTATTCCTTTGATAATGTTTGCTAATAATGCATCATTATTTACAGTCTTTTTTGCCATGAATTATTTTTATAATAAGTGTGTAAAGTTACCATTTTTTGTGATTATTTTTGAACCTTAACATAATATTAAATAATGTTTCAAAAATAATTACTAATGAAAGTAATCAAACTCGATGCCATAGATTCTACAAACGATTTTCTGAAAGGATTATCGGCAACTGAAGAGCTTGAAAATTATACTGTTGTTACTGCTGAAAATCAAACGAAAGGCCGAGGTCAGATGGGTGCAGTTTGGGAATCTGAAAAATCTAAGAATTTGATAATGAGTGTTTTTGTTAAAGACTTAGCTATAAAGCTAGATGATATATATCAGCTGAATGTAGCTACTGCATTAGCGGTAGTTCAAGTGTTGAAAACTTATGATATTGAAGATTTAAGTATTAAATGGCCTAACGACATTATGTCAGATAAATTTAAACTGGCAGGTATTCTCATAGAAAATAGTTTTAAAAGTAATGGTACTATTTCTTCTGTTATTGGTATTGGTTTGAATGTGAATCAAACGAATTTTGAATATTTACCTAAGGCATCTTCTATGGCAGTTATTGCAAATTCATTGTTTGATAAAGAAGCATTGGTTTATCAGATTACGGAGCGATTAGAGCACAATTATAAGTTGCTTGTATTGAATTCTCAAATTTTGTGGGATGAATATTTAAAATTGCTTTTTAAGAAAAATGTTCCAATGCCTTTTGTTGTAGGAGAAGATAAACCTTTTATGGGAATTATTCGTGGAGTTACTCAAAGAGGGAAGTTAATGGTTCTTTTAGAAGACGATATTCTAGCTGAATATGATTTGAAGGAAATCAAGATGCTTTATTAGAACCAGTGAATTAATTGATTTTTTCAGAAAATAGATATATTTTTTGAAAAAAAAATGCTGTTTTATTTTTTTTAATTATTTGTTTTTTAGTTGATTATGTTTTTTTTAAAAGTTAAATGTTTATATGACACTTAAAAAAATAGTGTAAATAAGTATTTTTATTTTACTTTTGGATTTCGTTTTTCGCAAAAAATATATTATAATAAAATTGAAGTATGATTTTATGATTACATTTTTCACGAAATTCGAAAGTTTTTCGTTGTTGATTCTGAATTATTCTTAAAGAAAACAAAGTTTTAGGATAAATTTAGAAGAATTTGAAAAGATCAATTTAATCTAAAAACTAAATATTAATCAATTAAAAACCAATTTTTATGAGCTCAAGTCTCGAATTTGCAGATTATGCAGTCTTTATTGTCTACTTTTTGATTGTATCCATTTACGGATATATCATCTACCGCAAGCGCGAAAAAAACGAACACGATGCTAAGGCGTATTTCTTAGCCGAAGGAACTTTAACCTGGTGGGCTATTGGAGCTTCGCTTATTGCTTCTAACATTTCTGCCGAGCAGTTTATCGGGATGAGTGGGGAAGGATTCTTCTTAGGTATTGCAGTTGCTGCTTACGAATGGGTTGCTGCTATCGCTTTGATTATTATTGCAATTTGGTTTATTCCTGTTTATTTGAAAAACAAGATTTACACCATGCCACAATTCTTAACAACTCGTTACAATGAAACGACAGCTTTGATTATGGCGGTTTTCTGGTTGTTCTTGTATGTTTTTGTAAACTTGACTTCTATTTTATATTTAGGGGCTGTAGCTATTAACGGATTAGCAGGAGGTGAATACCTTCACGCAATCATGTTAGGATTAGCAATTTTTGCTTTGATTATCTCTCTTGGAGGTATGAAGGTGGTTGCTTATACTGACGTTATTCAGGTGGCAGTATTGATTATTGGAGGTTTGGTTACTTCTTATATCGCTTTAACAACCGTAGGAGAATATTTTGGAGTTGGTAAAGATGCTATTGCGGGTTTCAACGTATTGATGCAGGAAGCTCCGGAGCATTTCAAAATGATTATTCCTAGACCTACTGCTACTTCTACACAGTTAGAAATTGATAAATACCTTACTTTTCCAGGAATTTTATCGTATTTAGCAGGTATCTGGATTATCAACCTGAACTATTGGGGATGTAACCAATACATCACGCAAAGAGCGCTTGGAGCTGATTTGACTACAGCCCGTACAGGTATTTTATTTGCTGGTTTATTAAAATTATTAATGCCTGTAATTGTAATGTTGCCTGGTATTGCAGCTTATGTTTTATACCAAGGAGGTCATTTACCACAATTAGTAGGAGGAAAAGACGGAGCTTACTCGGCGATGTTGACTTTCTTGCCTACAGGATTAAAAGGGTTATCAGTAGCGGCTTTGACTGCTGCAATTGTAGCTTCATTGGCAGGTAAAGTAAACAGTATTTCTACAATCTATACTTTAGACGTTCATAAAAAATACATTCAAAAAGGAGCTTCAGACAGAGCTCAGGTAAACATTGGTCGTTATGCTGTTTTTGCTTCAATGGTTTTGGCAGTATTGTTTACTTGGAATGACGTACTAGGAATTGGTGGAGTAGGAGGATTTACCTATATCCAAAAATATACAGGATTCATTAGTCCAGGAGTATTTGCGATGTTCTTTTTAGGTATGTTCTGGAAGAGAACTACAGGAACAGCTGCAATTGTTGGGGTATTAGCAGGATTCTTATTGTCAGTATTGTTTAATGAATATGCACCTGCATTATTTGGAAACGAAACTTTCTTATATACAGCTTATGCTAACGGGAAAGGAGCTTTCGAAATTCCGTTCCACATCTGTATGGGATTATCATTCATGTTTACGATGTTATTGATGATTGGAGTGAGTTTTGCCGGACCAAAAGTAAATCCTAAAGCATTTGAATTGGATACTGAAATGTTCAAGGTAAAACCGCAAACAACAGTATTAATCATTATTACATTATTAATTATCGCAGCTTTATACGTGAAGTTCTGGTAAAAGAAAATAATAGTTTTAAATGTGAAAATGTGGAGTCGAATTCGTTTGACTCCACATTTTTTTATACTTTAAAATGGTTTGGTTTAATTGTAATATTTTAGTTTTAAAAAATAATGAATTTATGAGATTAACTAATTTTATTATATCTTGTGCAGTTCAATTATAATTAAGTTACTTAATGTTTAAATCTTTTATTTTGAGATATTTACTTCTGTTGTTAGCGCTGTTTTTTTTTCCTTTTATAAGTGTATCACAGGATTATTCGGTTAAATTCCTGGATATCTCAGGAGGGTTATCTAATAATTCAGTGACAACGATTTATCAGGATGTTGATGGATTTATGTGGTTTGGAACATATGACGGTTTGAATCGCTATGATGGTTATACGTTTAAGGTTTTTAGAAACGAAATTAACAATGAAAATTCGTTATCAACTAATACGGTTTATTCTTTAGAAGGAGATTCAAAACGAAATATTTGGGTCGGCGGAAATAAAGGAGCCAGTGTTTATGATAAATCTAAAGCCTTGTTTTATACTCTTACATATAAAGAAAAGGAGAATAGCACTGAAATAGTTTTGAAAAATGTTGTGCATCAAATAAAAGCTGTTTCGAATGAAATGGTTCTATTGGCTACACAAAATTCAGGTTTAATTGTATTTGAAAATGGGGCATTTACAGGACAGAAAATTCCAATTTCTAATTATAAAAAAGTACTTAACTACGATGCGATAGCAATTCAAAATAATAATAAGGGAACTGCTTGTTGGGTTTATGTTAGAAATTTGGGGATTTGCAGATATAATTATTCTCAGAATAAAATGACATTGGTTTCTCCTTTAATTATGGAGGTAAAATGTATGGAAATAGATAAGGATGGAAATCTTTGGTTAGGAACCGATGAAGGTCTTTTTCTTTTTAATACATCTACTTTTTCCATTTCTAAAAATTATTTTTCTAATAAATGTATTGTTTCAAATATACTTAAAGATAGAAAAAATCAATTTTGGATTGCTACTGATGGATGGGGAGTTTTCAGATTAGATAAAGTCAATAAAAAAGTAGTTTCGTATAATCATATTAATTCGCAACAAATTGTAAAAAGTCCTTCAATTTGGAGTATTTATGAAGATAGTTTTGGAAATATTTGGTTGGGTACACTACGTGGCGGAATCAGTATGATTAGTAGTGCTCCCAAATATTTTAAAAATATTAAATACAATGATAAAGATAATAACCTGACTCAAAATTTCATATTATCGGCTTGTGAGGATGAAAAACACAATATGTGGATTGGAACTGATGGAGCAGGATTACGTTATTGGAATAGAAAAACGGATACTTATACCTTATATAACGCAAGTTTAAATTCTCCGAACTCTATTTCGAGTAACTTTATTACTAATATTATTTGTGATAGCAATAAAGAAATTTGGCTTTCAACGTGGGCTGGAGGTGTTAATAGAATAAATCCTAAGACTAATGCGATAAGTCGTTATTCTTGTTATAATCCTTATACAAAACAAGTAGAGAAAAACATCTGGTTTGTTTATGAAGATTCCAGAAAAAATCTTTGGGCTAGCGCTACTAATGAAGGCTCTTTGTACCTTTTTAATCGTACGAAGAATGCTTTTCAACTTTATGATAGGAGGATTAATAATTTACAGTGTTTGACAGAGACTAGTGATGGTAAACTATGGGGAGGTAATTATACTTCAATAGTATGGATTGATTTTGTTAAAAGAAAACAGGGAAAAATTAATATAGGTTATCCAGTTCGTGCTGTACACGAAGATATAAAAGGACAACTTTGGGTTGGAACACAAGAGGGAGGTTTGTTATTGTTTGATAGAAAAACTAACGATTTTAAAAGGTTTACGACTGCTGAAGGTTTAGCTTCGAATACTATTTTGAGAATAGTAGAAGATAAAAAGGGAAATTTATGGATGAGTACCTACAATGGATTAAGCAGATTGAATACCAAGACAAAAATTTTTAAGAATTTTTCTAAAAATGATGGTTTACAAAGTAATCAATTTAGTTTTAATGCTGGTTTAAAAT
Organism: Flavobacterium flavipallidum; assembly: GCF_038289905.1. NCBI lineage: Bacteria > Pseudomonadati > Bacteroidota > Flavobacteriia > Flavobacteriales > Flavobacteriaceae > Flavobacterium > Flavobacterium flavipallidum. The sequence continues at coordinate 17,963 of NZ_JBBYHU010000019.1, forward strand.
TAAAAACAGGAGAGTTTTTCTTTGGAGGAATCAATGGTTTTAATTTGTTTTATCCTGAAATGATAAAAGAAGAATCTTCTAATATAAGGATTCTTCTATCGGATTTAAATGTAAATAACGAGCCTATTGCAACTAAATCAGATTTAATTTCAGAATGGACTAAAGACCATCAAATAAAGGAAATTAGATTGCCATATGATCAAACGACATTATCTATTGAGTTTGTCGCTTTAGATTATTCAGGGGCTGATAAAATTAATTATGCTTATTTTCTTGATGGTTGGGATGATCAATGGAGTATTGCCGGACAAAATAGAAAAGCTAATTATCCCCATCTGTCCGAAGGAACTTACCTTTTTAAGGTGAAAACTGCTAATTTTCAAGACGGATTAAGTCAGGCAGAAACTTTAATTAGAATAGTAGTATTACCACCATGGTACAGGAGTTGGTGGGCTTATTTTTTGTATTTGATAATTGGAGGAACTATAATTCATAATTATATTCGATATAGTAAGTACAAAGAGGGTTTAAAATTTAAAGTCCAAATTGCGGAATTAGAAAGAGAAAAAGAGAAAGAAATAGCTGCGAAACAATCCTCGATGTTTACTTATATTTCTCATGAATTCCGTACACCACTTGCATTAATTATTAATCCTTTGAAAAAAATAATTAAAAACGAAGATACTCAGAATGATACTTCAAAAGGTGATATACATATTGCTTATAGAAACGCCAGACGCTTATTGAGTTTGGTCGATCAATTGTTGCTTTTTCGAAAGGCTGAGAATGACGCAGATGTATTACGATTGGCAGAAATTAACATGAATGATTTATGTAACGAAGTATGTCAGTGTTTTACCACACAGGCTAGGGATAAATCGATAAATTATACAATTGAAATTCCGGAAGAGACTCTTCTTGTTATTGGGGATTATGAGAAAGTTGAGATCTCATTATTTAATTTAGTTTCTAATGCTTTTAAATACACTCCCGAAAGCGGAAGCATAGCCTTTAAACTTATTCAAACGGAAAAAGAAGTCTCTGTAGTTATATCTGATACAGGAATTGGTATAGCACAGCCAAATATTGATACAATTTTTGAAAAATTCAAACAACTAGATTCAAATGTTACAGTAAGTACAGGTTTTGGTATTGGATTGTACATTGTGAAGTATTTTGTAGACAAGCACAAAGGAAGAATTGTTTGTGAAAGTGAATTAGGTAAAGGAAGTTGTTTTACATTGACATTATTAAAAGGCCAGGAGCATTTTGATGATTTGCCTATTAATCCAATAGTTCAAAAAATGAGTGTATTAGCAGAAGAAATTTTGATTGCCGATTATGTTGAAAATGATGTGTCAGTTGAGACAGCACTTAATGAAGAGCTTAATAAAAAAATGCTTACTGAAAAAAAATCGGTGTTGATAATTGATGATAATGTTGAGATTAGAAATTATTTGATTCAGTTGTTTTCAAAAAGTCATTTGGTATATAGCGCTGTTAATGGGCAAGAAGGTTTACAATTGACTAAAAAACACATGCCTGATATTGTCATTTCTGATATTGCAATGGAAGTTATGGATGGTTTAGAGTTATGTAAAAAAATAAAAGAAAGTGAAGATTTATCGCATATACCAGTTATTTTATTGACAGCAGCAAATAATCCGGAAACCCACTTACAAGGTATTACCGATGGAGCAGACGATTATATAACGAAACCTTTTGATGATGATTTGCTTGTAGCTCGTGTGGATACTTTATTAAAGAATCGCGGAAATTTGAGGAAGTATTTCTTAGACAGTATCACCTTGAAAGAAAATGTCCAAAAAGTACCGGCCGAATATCAGGAATTTTTAAATAAATGTATTGATATTATTGAAGCTAATATGGGAAATAAGGATTTCTCAATTAAAAATTTCGCACTTGAAATGGGAATGAGCCATCGTACTCTGTACACAAAAATCAAGATTATTTCGGGAGAAACCTTAAATGCTTTTATTCGCTCGATTCGTTTAAGAAGAGCAGCAATGTTATTGCTTACCGAAAATGTAAATATTTCACAGGCAAGCGCAGAAGTTGGATTTGAAGATCAAAAATATTTCCGTCAACAATTTGTGAAATTATTTGGAATGACACCTTCGTTGTATGTCAAAAAATATAAAGATTCATTTAATAAAGATTTGAATATTATCAAATAGATATATTTAAAAAAACATTTTTTGTAATCCCAATCTTGTTATTGATAAGATTGGGATTTTTTTATTGATTTCTAAAAATACAGACTCTAATTTTAGTATCTAATAAATAAAGTAGTATTTTTTTGTTAAAAACGATTTTTTGGCGAATATATCCTTATTGTTTTCCAATTTGACCTCGTTTTTTCTCCATTTTACCCCCTTAAAAGCGCTGTTTTTAGTTATTTCTTTGCTCTTCTCATGATTTTATAATTTGAAAGGTTGGATTCCTTTAAGTTAAATTATCATAAAAATACAAACTACCACTAACAGATTTATTAACCCAATAAATGAAAATTAAGCTTATGAAAAGTATAAGGAAGTAATTGAATTACAGAATTAACTTGAAAAAAAAATTCTATAACCATTAAAAACCAAACAGAGTTGTTTAAAAAAGAGAACTAAAACAACACAAAAAAAGAAAATTACATGAAAAAACTCTCATTTTTATTTTTGCTTACATTTTTTGCCATCCTATTTACTGGATGTCAAAATGATGAAGCGGATTTTCCTGCTTCGGAAAATCCAACGGTTGCTGTTTCAACAACAGAAATATATGGAGCCCCAAACAGAAAGTTTGAGATTAAAGCCACTTTGGCCGATGATTTAGGTTTAAAGAATGTTAGAATTCAAATCCCAGAATTAGCATTAGATAAAGTGATCAATTTTGCAACAGATCCTTTATTAACCACTTATGATTTAAGTTACTTCTTTGAAGTTCCTGCCGATAGAGGCGTTTCGGAAGCTTTTGTGATCAAATTAACCATAACGGATGTTTCAGGAAATGAGATAGATCAAAATATTAATTTGCGATTAGATGGGGAGTTTAGCGCTCCGGCAATTAGTATGATTACGCCTAAAGAAGGAGCTGTAGTTTTATTATCATCCAGTAATCAATTACCTGTGAATTTTGTGGTGAATGATGATTCAGGAATTGATTTCATACAGGTAAAATGTGCTGCTTTGGGAATTGACGAGACCGTTCAACTTACAGGAGCTCCACAATCGTATACATTTAATAAAACCTATACATTACCTGTAACAGCAGCTTCTTATGTTTTGAGTATTACTGCCAGAGATAAGTTTGCTAAACCAAACGAAGGTACTTTAAATATTAATGTGGTAGCGACTAATGAATATCCGGCTATTTATTTATGTGACCAACCTAAAGGAACTAACCTTGCTACTGATGCAGTAGGAGTACCAATGTATTTCCATGAAAAGACAGGACAGGATTTCGAATTCAAATATTATGCAGATACCAATAATAAAGAAGTGTATTTCTTAGGACAGGAATCAGATTTTGCTCCACACTGTTTTGGATTAAATGGTTCAGGAAATTTAGTCGATGATGTAATTTCTTCTCCTATTGTTTTGCCTACAAAAGGTTATTATAAAATAAAAGTTAATCCAAGCACATTAGCTTATACCGTAACAAAATACACTCCAACTTCTAAAGTTTGGGCCGATGTAGCTAACGGTGTATGGCATGACAATGAAGCATTGAGAAAACCTTTTGTGAGTATTTGTGGTGAAGGTGTTAAGGACGCAAATTGGGATACTTGGAATGGCTGGGTTCAAACAGGATTACATTTAGTTAATAATCCAGATAATCCATATCAATTAGTTGGAGAGGCTACGCTTACGGGATCAACTATGAAAATTACTTTTACAGGTCAGTGGTGGAATCCACAATGGAGATTAATCAAAAATGGAATTGCTACTATGTCTCCGGGTGAAAATGGAAATGGCTCTTATTCAGCTGCGGCAGGAGTTTATAAAGTGATTTTAGATACGGAGTTAGAAAGAGCTTTTATCACTAAAAAATAGTTTGTTATAGCTTATAACATTAATTAAAAATGATCTTAGATATGAAATATAAATTTATAGGGTTGCTTATAGCTGTATTATGCAGTGCGGCAACCTTTGCACAAATAACAGTAAAAGGAACTGTTAAGGATAAATCGGCTGTGCCTATTCCCGGAGTAAATGTTTATGTAAAAGGAACACAAACATCTGCGTCTACTGATTTTGATGGAAAATTTGCAATCGTTGTTCCTAATAAGGATGCTCAACTTGAATTTTCTTTTATTGGTTTTACGACACAAACAATAACAGTTGGACAAAAAAACACTATTGATGTAGTTCTAACAGACAATAATCAAACTCTTGATGAAGTTGTTGTGGTAGGTTATGCCACGGTAAAAAAGAAAGATGTTACCAGTTCGATTGCTTCTGTAAAAGGAAAAGAATTACAAACCATGACTGTAGGTAATGTTACTGAATCGTTACAAGGAAAAGTGGCTGGGGTTCAAATTACCGGAGCAGGTGGGCCTGGTGCTCAACCTAGAGTTTTGATTCGTGGAATATCTACGGTAAACTTAAGTACTGATCCACTTTATGTAGTTGACGGAATCCCAATGGGAACCAGTATAAATTTCCTTAGTAATAACGAAATTGAATCGATGGATGTACTTAAAGATGCTTCGGCAAGTGCTATTTATGGTTCTCGTGCATCAAACGGGGTTATCTTGATTACAACTAAAAAAGGTAAAGCCGGTAAAACAAAGTTTACTGTTGACATGAGTACGGGTTATCAAATTATGAATAGACCGTATAATATGGCAAGTGCTGAGAATTATGCCAATATTTTAAATACGGCTTATACTAATTCAGGTTATTCCGAGTATTTGCCTAATGCTGAACAGTACAGAGGAAAAACTACAGATTGGTGGGGAGCAGGAATTGACAGAACTTCCTCGGTAACTAATGCTTCTATAGGTCTTTCAGGTGGTTCTGAAAAAAACACTTATGCAATTAGCTTAAACTATTATAATTCAGATTCTTTTTATGAAATTGGAGGATGGAAAAGATTGACTGCCAGAATTGCCAACGATTTTAAATTTACCGATAAATTTTCGGCGGGTGTAACTTTAAATCCTCGTTATGAAACTTGGGGAGCACCAGGTAACTGGGCAGATTTTGTTAAGATAGATCCGATTACATCTATCTATAAACCAGCTGATCAGTTAAACGGAACTGAAAATGAATACAGTATTTATGCACGTTCCCCTTCATATGTATGGAATCCGGTTGCTGCTGTAAAAAGATACGATGATTATACGAATTTGTATAATTTAAATTCCAATGCATATTTACAATACGAGCCAATTAAAGGTTTGATTGTTAGAACTCAGGGATCTATTGAATTTGGTAACAAAGTTTGGAATAAATTCAGTCCTGATTTCGTGATTGATGCTGCTCACGAAAAAGCAGAAATCAATAGTGTGGAAAGAAAAGCTACAACAAATGTGGATTGGACATGGCAATCTACAGCAACTTATTCAAGAACATTTGCTGATAAGCACAACGTAAGTTTGATGGGTGGTCTTACTATGGAAAACTACGATTCATCCGATGTTTGGGGATATGGAGAAGGAGTGCCTAATAACTCTGAATCAATGAGAGAAGTAAGTGCGGCAACTAAAAACCGTAACAGTAGCGGAACATCTTGGTCAAGTTCTTTGATGTCTTATATTTCACGTTTGTCTTATAATTTCGATAGCAAATATTATCTAACAGCTTCATTTAGACGTGATGGTTCTTCAAAATTCATGGCTGAAAATAAGTGGGCTAATTTCCCTGCTGCTTCGGCTTCATGGAGAATTTCTAACGAAGATTTTATGGCAAATGCTAGTTCGGTAGTGAATAATTTGACTTTCAGAGCAGGTTGGGGTAGAGTAGGTAACCAAAATTTACCAGCATCAGTTTATCAGTCTAATATTGGACAAGGATATTATGTTATTGATGGTAATGTGGTTGACACTTCTTATCCTTCAACGATGGCCAACAAAGATATTCGTTGGGAAATTGTAGAAGATATCAACTTTGGTCTTGATTTCGGACTTTGGAAAAACAAAATTTCAGGAACATTAGAATATTACCAAAAAACAACTAAAGATATGTTGTTTGTAAAACAGTTCCCTACTTATAGTGGTTTCCCTTCTTATGCAACTATCTGGACTAACGTTGGTTCGATGCGTTCTAACGGAATCGATTTGCTTTTGTCTTATAAAGATAAAAAAGGTGATTTCTCTTATGGTGCCGATTTGACTTTTACTACTGTTAATGTTAAAATGGTTTCTTTATCTACTGATGGAGAAAAATTATACGGTGCAAGTAATAGAACTTTAACTGTTCAGGGTGAAGAGCCAGGTTATTTCTACGGATATGTAGCGGATGGTTTGTTCCAAAATCAAACGGAATTAAACGCTCATACTGATGAGCACGGGACTAAATTACAGCCTTATGCTCAATTGGGTGATATTCGTTTTAAAGATGTGAACGGTGATGGAAAATTAGATGATAAAGACCGTACAAAAATTGGTTCTCCTTGGGCTGATTACAATGTTGGTTTGAACTTGAATTTTGCTTACAAAAACTTTGATTTAGTAGCTAATTTCTATTCTAGTATCGGAAATGATTTGGTAAACCAAAATATCTCTGACTTATACAATGGAGCTAGTTTAACAAACAAAGTTGGCGGATTAGATCAAATGGCTTGGCATGGCGAAGGAACGTCTAATTCTATTCCTAGACTTTCTAAAGATGACAACAATGAGAACTTTACAAAATTCTCTTCTTTATATGTAGAAGATGGTTCTTTCCTGCGTATGAAAAACCTTCAGTTAGGTTATTCTCTTTATAACAAATATGGATTTGATAAATTGAGAATTTCATTATCAGGTCAAAATTTATGGACATGGACTAAATATTCAGGTGTAGATCCTGAAGTAGGTGGAGGTGTTTTGGGTTCTGGTTTCGGCGGATGGAATTACCCAGTTCAACCAACTATTTTGATGGGGCTTAATGTAGCATTTTAATTAAAAAACGAAAATGAAAAAAATATTAGTATCAATAATAGCTTTTGCTGCGTTTGCAGTTTCCTGTAGTGATTTTATCGAGAAAGATGCCAGAGGAACTCAAACTTTAGAAAATTATTTTCAAACAGCACAGGAGTGTGAGAATTATGTAAATGAGTTGACCCATAGATTATTATTACCTAATGATTGGTGGACATTAATTGCACCAAGGGTAACTAACGAAATGTCAACTGACGATGCCTGGATGGGGAATACCGGTCAGGATAGTGGCGCTCATAGACCGTCTTCACAATATTTTATTACTCCTGATAATATGGGTGATATGAACAGTATGTATACTGCGCATTTCTATACCATTCAATCCTGTAATATTGGATTAGCAAGAATGGCTCAGGCACCAATAAGTGAATCTCAAAGAAATCAATATGAGGGAGAATCTTTGTTTGTTAGAGCTTATTGTTATTATGAATTAGTGAACAATTACGGTGGAGTTCCATTGTATACAACTGTTTTAGGAACTAGTGATTTGAAATTAGCGCGTAGTACTGCCGCAGAAGTGTATGCTCAAATTGAAGCTGATCTTAAAGCGTCAGCTGAAAAATTAGAGACAATTGAAGTTTACAGAAACGGAAGAATCAATAAATGGGCAGCTTATGCCTTATTAGCACGTGTTTCTTTGTTTCAGGAAAAATGGGCCGAAGCTAAACAATATGCTAATAAAGTAATTACGGAAGGACCTTTTTCATTAGAACCAAATTTCTTAAACATTTGGGATGTTAATAACCATAATGGAGTAGAGTCTATTCTTGAAGCACAGTCTTCAAGTGTTCAGGATAAAAATTTAGGTTGTGCTTTACCAACTTTGTCAGGAGCCAGAGGTGAAGACAAAAAGAACTTTCCAAGTAATGATGCTGCCGATGTACTTGATGGTTGGGGATGGTGTATGCCTACAAGTGATTTGGAAAACGCTTATATTTCAGAAGGTGACGTAATTCGTCGTAGAAGTACTATTACGAAATGGGGTGAAGCGGCTTATGGTGATGAGGTATTGAATCCAACACACAAATTCAGTTTGAATGATAATAAATCAGGACGTATATGTCGTAAATATTATATTCCAATTGCTACCCGTAGAGCATTAGATAAAAAAGACGGACACTTACCATTAAATGTGCCATTGATTCGTTTGGCCGAAATGTATTTAACAAGAGCGGAAGCAAATTATCATTTAAACGATGCTGATGGCGCTATGGCCGATATCAATGTGGTAAGAGCGCGTGTAAGTCTAGATCCGGTAGTAGGAATGGCTGGTCCAAATCTTTTGAGAAAAATTTATAAAGAGCGTCGTTTAGAATTGGCTTTTGAAGGATTACGTTTGTTTGATATTCGAAGAGAAAAAGACCCAAGTACAGGAAGACCGGTTATCGAATCTTTGATGGGACCTAATGGAACTTTTGTGCAATACAATTTGAATTCGACAGATCCATATGAAACGACTAATACAAAAGAGGCCCAAGACAAAGGAATCAATTTTGATCCAGCGAAACATTTGGTTTGGCCAATTCCTCAGTTAGAAATCGATTTAAGTGGTGGTATCATTAAACAAAATCCAAATTATTAATATGAATTTGATAAAAAAATATAATGTAAGCCTGCTGTTTGCAGGCTTGCTTTCAATGAGTACAGCATTCATTAGCTGTTCGTCGGATAACAATGAAAACTCAGAGCCAGTTGTTGAAACTACAAGAGAATTAAAAATTAATTTGGATGCAAATTTGCAAACAATGGAAAGTTTTGGAGCTTCTGATGCCTGGCAATGTAATAATATTGGAAAAAACTGGCCTACAGAAAAGAAAAATGCCATTGCCGATTTGTTGTTTAGCAAAGAAGTAGATGCTGACGGAAATCCAAAAGGAATTGGTTTGTCATTATGGCGTTTTAACCTTGGAGCAGGAAGTACTGAACAAGGAGAAGCTAGTGATATTTCAGACGAATGGAGACGTACAGAATGTTTTACTACTGATGGAGTAACTTATGATATGAGTAAGCAGTCAGGGCAGGTATGGTTTATGAAAGCCGCTAAAGAACGTGGAGTAGATAAATTATTGGCTTTTACTAATAGTGCTCCGGTTTATTTAACTCAAAACGGAAAAGCGCATGCCAGCATTAACACTTTTTATAATTTAAAAGATGGTAAAATGCCTGAATTAGCTGATTTCTGGGTAAATGCTATTGATAAATTAAAATCAGTACATGATTTAACCATCGATTATGTGAGTCCGTTTAATGAACCACAATACGAGTGGGATGGTTCAGGTCAAGAAGGTTCTCCGGCATCAAATGCTAATATTTATAGTTTGGTAAATACCTTGGCTCCAAAATTACAAGCTAAAGGTTTGAGTTCACAAATTGTTGTGGGAGAAGCAGGTGCTTTCGAACCATTGTATAAAACAGTAAGCGGAAAAGAAAATCGTTCGAATCAAATTGATTATTTCTTTGGAGTGAATTCGACTAAAAATATTGCCGGATTGACTAATGTAAAGAAAACAATTTCAGGACACAGTTACTGGCAGGCATGGCCAATAAGCACATTAATTTCGTCAAGACAAGCTGTTGCAACAAGAGCGCAAAGTGTTCCAGGATTGAGTGTTTGGGCATCGGAATATTCTATTCTTGAAAGTCCTGGTACTGCCGAATTACCAGGTGGAGCTGGTCCGGGAAGGGATTTAGGAATGCAAACTGCGCTTTGGGTAGCCCGTATTATCAGTACTGATATTTCTATTGGAGGTGTAACTTCATGGCAATGGTGGACTGCTGTAAGTCGCGGTGATTACAAAGACGGATTGGTTCATGTTGATGACGGAATTACAAAAGGTGCCGGAGATGCTAACTATTGCAAATACGATGGCTATGTTAGGGATTCTAAAATTCTTTGGGCTTTTGGAAATTTCTCTTTCTTTGTAAAACCGGGAATGCAAAGGGTTCAGATTCCTAATTTAGATAACGCAGCTGCTACTACCGATGTGATGCTAACAGCTTACAAAGATGAAGCAAATAAAAAACTGGTTATCGTTGCGGTTAATTTTAGTAATTCGGCAAGAACATACAATTTAAATCTTGCAGGAGGAACATTGGTAAATAATGCATTGACTCCTTATGTTACTTCGGAATTGAAAAGTTTGAAAAAAGGAACTGATGTAGCTGCAGATAATTTTGAAATTCCGGCAAGAGCAGTAGTTACTTATGTAGGTGTTTATAAATAAAATGGAGTACTATATTCAAAAAAGATAACTTTGGGTAATTTTATAGTACTTGATTTACCATTTTACCCCTCTTAACTATTACGATTTAATCATTTCTTTGCTTTTTTAAAGTAGGCTTTATGAAAATTAGGATGATATAGTGCCTTCTTATTTATTAAAAAATATAATTTATGTTAACAACAAAAAAAATCTTTCTCTCATTTCTGGTTTGTTCTTGCACTTCTGCATTCAGTCAAATAGGATTTGGAGATTCTCAAAAAATTAATGATCAATGGAAATTTATTCTGCAAGACAATAAAGACTTTAAGGATAATTCTTTTAATGATAGCAAATGGCAAACTGTAGCTGTTCCTCATGACTGGAGTATTAAAGGACAGTTGAGTCCAACTTTGGCTAGTGCAACAGGATTTTTACCCGGAGGAATTGCTTGGTACAGAAAAACTATGGATGTACCATCAGCTAAAAAAGGAGAGAAAGTGTTCTTGTATTTTGAAGGGGTGTACAATCGAAGTGAGGTTTTTGTTAACGGACATTCTTTAGGAAAACGTCCTAACGGATATATTTCTTTTGCTTATGACGCTACTCCTTATATTAAATATGGAGAAAAAAATACGATTGCAGTTCGTGTGGATCATAGCAAGAGTGCCGATTCACGTTGGTATACTGGTTCCGGAATTTACAGAAACGTCTGGGTAGTGTATGCTAATCCGGTGCATATTGCACAATGGGGCGTGTATGCTTATCCTGAAGTAAGTAAAAACTCAGGAACTTTAAATGTTGAGGTTGAGGTAGAAAATGGTTCAGCTGAAAAATCAAATTTGACTGTTGTTAACGAATTGATTGCAAAAGATGGGAAAACAGTAGCCAAAAGTTCTAATACTGTTGCAATTGCTGCTAATCAGTCAGGAAAAATTGCTGCAAAAATAAAAGTGAATAATCCTAAGTTATGGGATTTAGAAAATCCTAATTTGTACAGTTTAAAAACGACTGTATTGAAAGACGGTAAAGTTATCGATCATTCTACAACTCAAACAGGTTTCCGCAATTTTACATTCGATGCTAATAAAGGATTTGCTTTAAATGGTAAATGGATGAAAATAAAAGGAGTTTGTTTGCACCATGATGCGGGAGTATTAGGTTCGGCAGTTCCTCGCGAAGTTTTAGAAGGAAGATTGAAAACCTTAAAAGAAATTGGAGTAAATGCAGTGCGTACGAGTCATAATCCTCAGGCACCTGATTTTTATGAATTGTGTGACCAATTAGGATTGTTAGTTTTAAACGAAGCTTATGACGAATGGGAATTCCCTAAACGCAAATGGTTAGAAGGATGGAATGTTGGAACACCTGGATTTGAAGGTTCGTTTGATATTTTTGCTGATTGGGCTGAGAAAGATTTGGAAGATTTTGTGCGTCGTGACCGAAATCACCTTTCTGTTTTTGCGTGGAGTATTGGTAACGAAGTAGATTATCCTAATGATCCGTATTCGCACCCTGTTTTAGCAGGAGGTGGCGATACAGGATTCTCGCAAGCGGCTTACGGAGGTTATAAAAAAGATGCTCCGGATGCGATGCGTTTAGGTGCTATTGCAAAACGTTTGGTTGCTGCTGTGAAAAAATTCGACAAATCCCGTCCTACAACGGCAGGTTTAGCCGGTGTAGCGATGTCTAATGAAACCGAATATCCGGGAGCTTTGGATATTACAGGTTACAATTATACAGAAAGTAAATATCAGTCAGACCACAAGAAATATCCAAAACGTGTCATCTTTGGTAGCGAAAACCGTCATGATTATGAAGCTTGGTTATCAGTAAAAAATAACGAACATATTTTTGGTCAATTCTTATGGACTGGTATTGATTATTTAGGAGAATCTGGTCGTTGGCCATCAAGAGGATTCTATTCAGGCTTAGTTGATTTTGCCGGACAAATTAAACCTAGAGGTTATTTCCGTCAGTCACTTTGGTCAGAGAAACCAATGATTTACATTGGAACTTATCTTTCTAATAATCCAAACAAGAAAGATCTTTCTATGGATGCATGGCCATTATGGAATTATAACGAAGGTCAAAAAGTAAAAGTAGTTTGTTATACAAATGCTGCAAAAGCCCGTTTGGAACTAGACGGAAAAGTGGTTGGAGAAGTTAAAAATTATGATTCTGAAGTGGGAATTATTTCTTGGGATATTCCTTTTCAATCTGGAAAACTGGAAGCAGTAGGTTTAGATAAGAATAATAAAGAAGTGAGTCGTTATGTTATCACTTCTTCAAAACAACCGCAGGCTATTGTCGTAAAAACTGCCGATAAAGTGATTAACAAAGACAAAGGAGTTGCCGAAATTATGCTACAATTAGTAGATGAAAATGGAATTCCTGTAATGATTGCTGACAATGAAATTACATGTAAAATCGTGAGTGGTGATGCATCTTTATTAGGTCTGGAAGCTGGAAATAACAGCGACATGACCGATTATACCGATAATGCACAACGTGCTTTTAACGGACATATTTTAGCTTATATTCAGTCAAACGGCAAAAATGAACCAATCAAAGTTCAATTTTCAAGCCCTTGGTTAAAAACTGTTGAGGTCACTATTAATGTGAAATAAGTTGTTTTTTTTAAGTAGAAAAGAATCAATAAAATAGTTTTCTTAAAAGTATTAACCTGTTTGCTTATAGTAAACAGGTTATTTTTTATAGTGAAATAACTTAGTTATATTTGAAGTGTAATATTAACACATATAAAAACCAAAAAATGAAATTACAGAATAAAATTGCTCTGGCACTAGGAGTTGTTTTAGTATCGGTTTCGACCAATGCCCAAAAAACAGCTTTCAAGAAGGATGAATTCAAGCAATGGGCTCAAACTCCACCAATGGGATGGAATAGCTGGGATTGTTATGGCTCAACGGTTGAAGAACATGAGGTGAAAGCCAATGCTGATTATATGGTCAAAAATTTAAAAAAATCAGGTTGGGAGTACATCGTAGTAGATATCAGATGGTTTGTGGAAAATGATAAGGCGGGAGGCTACAATCAAAAAGATCCACGTTATGTAATGGATAAATACGGGAGATATTTACCTGCACTAAACCGTTTTCCTTCTGCAAAAGAAGGACAGGGATTCAAACCATTAGCTGATTATATTCATAGCAAAGGATTGAAATTTGGAATCCACATTATGCGCGGAATTCCTAAAAAAGCGGTGGAAGAAAAATTGCCAATTAAAGGAGCAAACGGCATCACTGCCGACCAAATTTATACAACAGAATTACAATGCGAATGGTTGAAAGACAATTATACTATTCTTGCCGATAAACCGGGAGCACAGGAATATTATGATTCTTTGTTCGAATTGTACGCACAATGGGGTATAGATTTTATCAAAATAGATGATTTATCAAGACCGTATCACGAAGGAGAAATCAACCTGATTAGAAAAGCAATCGACAAATGCGGACGCAAAATAGTTTTAAGTACTTCACCTGGAGAAACGCCAATTTCGGCAGCTGCTCACGTAAGTTCTCACGCAAATATGTGGCGTATGGTGGATGATGTTTGGGATACATGGCCGCATATCACCCATTTAATGGAGGTTGCTCAAAAATGGTATCCGCATATTGCTGCTGGAACTTGGCCTGATTGCGATATGATTCCGTTAGGAAGAATTTCGTTAAGAGGAGAACGTGGTGAAGACAGAATGTCTCGTTTAACAAAAGACGAGCAATATACTTTAATGACTTTCTTTACCATTTTCAAATCTCCGTTGTTTTTTGGAGGAGATATGCCTAGTAACGATGCTTTTACATTATCATTATTGACGAATGCTGAAGTTTTAAAAATGCACCGCGAAGGAACTCAGGTTAAACAACTTTTTCAAAAAGACAGAAAAGTAGCAGTGACCTCAAAAAATCCAAAAGACGGAAGCATTTACTTAGCGCTGTTCAATATTTCAGACAATACTTCTGATAAAGTTGTAGTACGTTTAGCTGATTTGGGTATTAAAAATGCTGAGGTTATTGATATGTGGACAGGGAAAAAAATAGGAGCGGTTAAAGATGAAGTTGCTGTTAGCTTAAATGCGCATGCTTCGGTTTTGTATAAATTAAAAAGTAAAAAATAATGAGAAAATTACATTTAGGCATAGTCTTTTTTTTAGTACTATTTCAACTTTCGAAGGCTCAAAACAAAAGCGGAGTTCCACCAGTACTTGCTGATAAAGATTTAACCGCTTATTTATTTGTGTATTTCACAGGCAATGCTGTTGAAGAAGAAGCAGTACGTTACGCCATAAGCGCCGATGGTTATCATTATTACCATTTGAATAATAACCAGCCTGTAATCGACAGTAAAATTATCAGTGAAACGGGAGGTGTGCGAGATCCGCATATTTTACGTGGAGCTGATGGTAAAACTTTTTATATGGTTTTGACCGATATGACTTCGTCAAAGGGATGGAGCAGCAACCGTGGTATGATTTTGTTAAAAAGTACCGATTTGGTAAACTGGCAAAGCAGTAAAATAAATTTTCAGAAAACATTTTCAGGAAATGAAAATTTAAAAAGAGTTTGGGCACCGCAAACCATTTATGATGCTAAAGCGGGTAAATACATGATTTACTTTAGTTTGATGCATGAAGGAAGTCCGGATATTATTTATTACGCATATGCTAATAAAGATTTTACAGCTTTAGATTCTGAGCCAAAAGTGCTATTTATTCCTAAGTCTAAAAATGCTTGTATTGATGGAGATATTATCGAAAAAGACGGTGTTTATCATCTTTTTTATAAAACTGAAACCAATACGCCGGGAATTAAAGTGGCAACAACCACTGATTTGACATCCGGAAACTGGACAGAAAATGATAATTATTTGCAACAAACCAAAGAAGCTGTTGAGGGAGCAAGTGTATTCAAATTGAATCATTCGGATGAATATATCTTAATGTATGATATGTACATGAAAGGGAAATATCAATTTACTAAAACCAAAGATTTAGAACATTTCACGGTAATTGATAATGATATTTCAATGGATTTTCACCCGCGTCACGGAACGATTTTGCCAATCACCCGTACGGAATTAAAAAGATTAATAGCTAAATGGGGAAAGCCTGCAGCTTATCCTCAAATCAATAATAATCCGGTTTTAGAAGGTTATCATGCCGATCCTGAAGTTTTGTACGCAGAGAAAACAGGCAAATATTATATCTACCCAACAACGGACGGATTTGATGGTTGGGGCGGTTATTATTTCAAAGCTTTTTCATCTGATAATTTAGTGGATTGGAAAGAAGAAGGAACCATTTTAGACCTTAAAAAAGATGTCCCTTGGGCAGGAAGAAACGCCTGGGCGCCATGTATTGTGGAGAAAAAAATAAAAGGAAAGTACCAATATTTCTATTATTATACAGGAGCGCAAAAAGTAGGAGTTGCGGTTTCGGATAATCCTACAGGTCCTTTTAAAGACAGTGGAAAACCAATTGTAGCCAGCAGACCCGAAGGTATAAAAGACGGTCAGGAAATTGATCCCGACGTTTTTACCGATCCTAAAACAGGTAAAAGTTATTTGTACTGGGGGAATATGTACATGGCTGTTGCCGAATTGAATTCGGACATGGTTTCATTAAAACCGGGAACAACAAAAATTATCGAAGTAAACAATAGCTTCCGCGAAGGAACTTATGTCATTTACAGAAACGGAAAATATTACTTTTTCTGGAGTGAAGACGATACCAGAAGTCCAAATTATAAAGTAAGATATGCTATTTCAAATTCTCCGCTTGGACCACTTGAAATGCCAAAAGATAACATCGTTATTCAGGGTAATAAAGTGGAAGGAATTTATGCAACCGGGCACAATTCGGTTATAAAAGTACCTAAAAAAGACGAATGGAAAATTGTGTATCATCGTTTTTCATACCCTACCGGAATCAGTATGGGAGACGCAGCAGGTTTCCATCGTGAAGTATGTATTGATAATTTAGAATTCAATGCAGACGGAACTATTAAACAAGTTGTTCCTTCTCACAAAGGAATTAATCCTGTGAAGTAAAAGAGTATTAAATATAATTAGAAGGAAAGTACATTCATACTATGTGCTTTCCTTTTTTTGCATAATTTACAAACTGGTAGGGAGTAGTTCGGTTTGTTGAATTGACTTTTTATCTTTGAAACAACCATCAATAAAATTCTATTAATATATGAAAAAACATCAACTTTTAGTTCTGTTACTTTTATTGGGTTTACCAATATTCGCACAGTCCGAAAAATCAAAATCAGCTAATACTGTTTTCGAAATAAAAAATCCCGATTTTAAATTAAGTCCTGAAACCGGAATGACAAAGCAACATTGGAAAGATGCTGCTATGTATCTTTTAGAAGGAGCTTTTAGTTATATTCATTCGCTTGATGATCCTATGAAATTTCCTAAACAGGAAGGAAAAAGTTATCCGCAGGATGAGGGGAAAGTGCCAACAGAAAAGTTGGAAGGTTTGTGCCGGACTTTGTTTATTGCGGCTCCGCTTTTGAAAGAAAATCCAAATTTGGTAATCAATAACATCAAAGTTGCCGATTATTACCGACACCAAATTACGCAATTAACTAATCCTCAAAGTGCTTCCTATATTGTTCCGCGGTCTAAAAATGGCGGTCCAAGTCAGAATTTAGTGGAATTTGGTGCTTTGTCTATTTCGTTATTGACCAATCCGGAAGTGTTGTGGAATCCTTTAACGCAGGAACAAAAAGACGCTTTGGCAAAAAGTATGTTAAGCTATGGAGATGGACCAACGGTGGATTCAAACTGGAAATTCTTCAACATTTTTGTATTGAGTTTCTTTAAGCAACAGGGTTATGCGGTAAACGAAAAATTATTGGTTGAATATTTAGAAAAATCACTAAAAGATTATCGAGGAAACGGTTGGTACAACGACAGTCCGGCTTATGATTATTACAGCATGTGGGCTTTTCAGATGTATGGTATGATGTGGTCAGAATATTTTGGAAAGAAACATTATCCGGAATATGCTGCTAAGTTTGAAGCTAACTTTGCCGATTTAAACAATAATTATCCCTATTTATTTAGTCAAAATGGCGAAATGATTGTTTGGGGCAGAAGCATGAGTTATAGAGTGGGTGCTGTGATTCCGTTTCCATTGATGGGATTTCAAAAAGATTCTTCTGTTAATTATGGCTGGATGCGAAGAATAGCTTCCGGTGTGATTAAGCAATTTTTTACACATCCTGATTTTATGAAAGATAATGTTCCTACGCTTGGGGTTTATGGACTTTTCGAACCTGCCGTACAGATTTACAGCTGTCGTGGGAGTGTGTATTGGATGGGGAAAATCTTTTTTGGCTTATTGATTCCTGATGATAATCCGTTTTGGACAGCCAAAGAAAATAACGGAGCCTGGGAAAACGAATTCAAAAAAGATAAAGTGTATAATAAATTCCAAGGCGTTTCTGAAATTCTGATTACCGATTATCCAAATATTGGTGCTTCAGAAGTAAGAGCCTGGTGTCATGCAAAGGTTAAAGACGATTGGCAAAAATTTCGTTCGACAGAAAATTATAACCGACTTTCTTATAACAGTGCTTTTCTTTGGCAGGCTGATGGCGAAAATGGAGAAGTAGCGATGAATTATGTCATTAAAAACAAATCGGATAAATGGGAAGCATTTCGATTATACAATTTTAAAAAGCTTGAAGACGGAATTTACTATCGTGATGTTGTTTTAGAAACTGATGCAAATGTGAAATTTAATTTAGCAGATATTCCTTTGGCAAACGGAATTTTGAGAGTTGATAAAAATAATAGTACTACACCAATTTCGATGCGATTAGGACATTATGCATTGCCAAAATTAAATGGTGAAATCAAAACGACTGTTCGAAAAATAAAAGGATATGAAGTTACCATTATTGATAACGGAAAATACCAATTGGCAACTATTCCGCTTTTAGGTTGGGATAAATCAGAAGTAGTTCAGGCTAAAGGTTTACATCCGGAAGCCAATGAAAGTTCGGTTATCAACCTTATTAAAAATAATGCTTCTCAAAAAGAAAATAGTATTTACGCAACTTTGATGTTGTGGAAAAAGTCAGGTGAAAAATGGAGCAATAAAGAATTGTTAACCGTTAAAAAGATTGATTTTTCTTCGAAAGAAAATACAGTCAATGTTTCTTTAGCAAATGGAGAAAATAAAATCGTGAAGTATTAAAGTTTAGTTTTTTTAATAAAATTGAAACCAGTAAAGAATCATTTTACTGGTTTTTTTTATTTGAAATATTTTATACAGGATGGTGCAGGATGAATATTAGTCTTCAATTTGTAAATTGCATAGAATTATCAATAAATTTTGTCATTAGTCACTTAGAAAAAGCATTGGCTTGTTAAACCGTTTTTTTTAGTGTTCACTTTGTTCGTTTTTAGAATGCTAATGGGTATTGGATTTTTTGTAAAAAGATAATCAACCTATAAAAGAGGAACAAACTAAAGCTCGAAAAAAACAAAACCTTTTAATACTATCATATATGAAACAGTTTACTATTATTAGCATTTTGAGTAGTTTTTTATTTTTAATGCCTAATGCCAATGCACAAATAGGAAAGCGTTTTCCATCGGAAAAAAAAGTAGTAAAAGATCCTGTTACAGGAACGATGCTCACATTCCTTACCAGCAAACCAATGGGCGATAGTAAAATTTATCAAACACATAATCAATGGACATCGGATGGAGAATGGCTTATTTTTCGATCTAATAGAGCTAAAGGTGAAGCAATGGCTGTACATGAAAAAACAGGCGAAATGGTTCAGGTAACAGAAGGTGGCTATACCGGAATGCTAAATGTGGCGCGCAATTGTATGAAACTTTTCTTTATGAGAAAACCGTTGGATAGTATCGTCAAGAAAAAAGATAATAATTTGAAAAACAGGCCTACATCGATGCAAGTTGTAGAGGTCGATTTAGCAAAATTATTTGCTGATAGTAAGAAGGGAAAATTGAAAAAAGCCAATTATTATCAGCGAGTTTGTGGCTCAACAAAACCTGAAATGGGTGCAGGAGGAGATTTGGCTTTGGATGGAGATGAAAACTGGGCTTATTTTAGAGTAGGAAAAGAAGAGGCCGCAAGGCATTTGCCTGCTGATACAAAACTGGAAAAAAATTACGGTCCCAGAAATATGGGAGCAGGACCAGCAGGAATTGCAGCAATGAATGTACATACAGGCGAAATTAAATATGTAATTTCTGTTCCATTTCAAATAGGGCATATACAAACGAATCCATGGATGCCAGGCGAAATTGTTTTTTGCTGGGAAACGGGAGGGAAATCGCCACAACGCACTTGGAGAGTTATGAGTGACGGAACAGGTCTTCGCCCGTTATATCCTGAATCGGAATACGAATGGGTAACTCACGAAGCCGTAATTAGCAAAGATGAAGTGGCTATGGCAATTATGGGACATCGTAAAATTCAGGTTGCTGATACTACTGGTACAGCGGTTGGCGGAGCTAATCCCGGTCAGGAAGCTGCCTGGGGAGCTTCGGGAACCAGAGAAAAACCTACAGGACTGGCTATCGTGAATTTGCGTACAAGAGAAATGAGAATAGAAGGTCAAACTGATAAAGGAAGCGGTTTGTGGCATGTAAGTGGTTCACCAGATGGTCGATGGGCAGTGGGGGATGATTTTTCGCGAAGTGTTTATCTGATCGATCGTCACACTCACGAGATGCTATTGCTTTCTACTGGTCATAAAACTACTGCGGCCGATCATCCGCATCCTACGATGAGTCCTGATGGTACTAAAATCCAGATACAATCGGCTATGCTGAGTGAAGATAACAAGAGCATGAATATTTGTATTATTCCAGTTCCTGAAGAATGGCTAAAAAGGAAGTATTGATTTTAGGTAAAAAAAAATAAGAATTAGAATTTTTTATATTCACTATATTTGAAGTCTGTTTTCTAATTTTAGTTTTAGAATTAATGAAAAAAACTTCTAAGATAGATAGTCTTACCATTGATGAGTTTTCAGCAACGCCCAAGTACCAACAGCTGGTTAATGCTATATTGAATGCTATAAAGCAGGGCGTTTTGAAAAAAGGTGATGCAATGCCGTCAATTAATGAACTCAGTTTTCAATATGAAATTTCGAGAGTTACTATCGAAAAAGGTTATAATATCCTAAGAAAGATGGGGATTTTAGAAGCTTTTCATGGTAAAGGATATTTTATAGCAAATACAGATGTTTCGCAGGATATAAAGATTTTTTTGATGTTCAATAAATTGAGCGCACATAAAAAAATAATATATGATGCTTTTGTTGAAACATTAGGAGATAAGGCAGCGATTGATTTTTATGTTTATAATAATGATTATGCTTTGTTTAAAAAGTTATTGCAACAACAAAAAAGTGAATATACTCATTATGTTATCATTCCTCACTTTATAGAAAAATCAGATGCATTTAGAAAATTAATTGATGAAATACCTAAAGACAAATTAGTCTTGGTGGGGAAAAAACTTCGAGGTATTACTGGTGAATTTGCTGCAGTCTACGAAAATTTTGAACAGGATATCTATAATGCTTTATCCAAAGCTTTAGAACCATTAAGTAAATACCATACTTTAAAATTAGTTTTTCCTGCCAATAGTTATTTTCCAAAAGAGATAGAAAAAGGCTTTGAGAATTTTTGCTACAACTATGCTTTTAACTTTAAGATAGTTCACAATCTTGATGAAGAAAAGGTGAATGAAGGTGAGGTTTATATTAATTTGATGGAAGAAGATTTAGTGAAGATTTTAGATAAAATTATTAGTTTAAACCTAAAACTCGGGGAGCAGGTAGGTTTGATTTCTTATAATGAAACGCCATTGAAAAACTATATCATGAGCGGACTCACCACAATTTCTACCGATTTTAAAACAATGGGTATTACGGCGGCTAATTTGGTGTTAAATAACTCAAAAGAGCATATTGAAAATCCTTTTAAATTGATACTCAGAGGGTCTTTGTAATTTATCGATAATGTTTTTTGTTTATGTTGCTGTTTTCTCTTGAAAATGTGCAGTATTTTTCATGTTTAATTTTAACAATTAGTATTTAATCTGTAATAAATGTGTAAAAAAAGCATAAATAGTGTTAATACAAGGACTGTACAGGACAGTTTTAAATTTCCTTTTTTTTTATTTTACACTTCTATTAATTAACCTTTAACTCAAATTTATTTATGGAATCAATTCTTGGTATTCTTTTTCACTCAATTGGAGGTTTTTCTTCCGGAAGTTTTTATATGCCTTTTAAGAAAGTAAAAGGTTGGGCTTGGGAAAGCTACTGGATTGTAGGAGGATTTTTTTCATGGTTAATTGTTCCGCCTATTGCTGCTTATTTAACTATTCCTGGTTTTGCAGATATTATAAGTAATACTGATTCTTCTATTAAAACAGTTACTTATACAATGGGATTGATTTGGGGTATTGGTGGATTGACTTACGGTTTAGGTGTTCGTTATCTGGGAATGTCTTTAGGGAATTCAATAACCTTAGGGTTTTGCTCTGCTTTTGGAGCATTAGTGCCTTCAATTTATTATAATTTTTATCCTACTGAAGGAAAAGTGTCTTTTACAGATATGTTACAAAACACAGGAGGCCAAATGGTTTTGATTGGAGTTTTGGTTTGTATAATAGGTATTGCTTTTTTAGGAAAAGCAGGTACGCTTAAAGAAAAAGATTTTGCTGTAGGTCATGAAGATAAAGACAAAGATTTTAATTTAGTAAAAGGGCTTATCATTGCGATTATTTCAGGTATTTTAAGTTCTTTCTTCAATTTCGGAATTGAAGCAGGAAAGCCAATGGCTGATGAAGCAGTTGCTCAAGGATTTAATCCGTTATTTCAAAATAATGTGACTTATATCGTAATTCTTTGGGGCGGTTTAACGGTAAACTTTATTTGGTGTATGTATCTTAACTTTAAAAATAAAACTTTTGGAGATTATACTAATAAAAGTACACCAATTGCTAAAAATGTTTTGTTCTCTGGTATTGCAGGAACCATGTGGTTTTTACAATTTTTCTTCTACGGAATGGGAGAAAGTAAGTTAGGAAATGGAGCAAGTTCTTGGATTTTACATATGTCAACAATCATATTGACTGCTAATTTCTGGGGATTTTATTTGAAAGAATGGAAAGGCGTTTCAGATAAAACATATAAAGTTTTCTTTGTTGGTATCGCTTTGATGTTTTTATCAATCGTTTTGGTAGGTTTTGGAAACTCTTTATAAATATAAAATAACAATTTAAAAATTTATATAACAATGTCTAATACAAATACAATGACTTTTAAACACGTAAGTTACCTTTGGGATGATGCTAAGGCTGCTGAATTAGCAGGAGATGAAGTAGCACTATTTATTTATCGCTCTAATTTATTAGGAGCAGATTTGAGATTAACGAACTATGGAGGAGGAAACACATCTGTAAAAATTACCGATAAAGATCCATTAACTGGAGCTGCGACTGAGGTAATGTGGATTAAAGGTTCTGGTGGTGACATTGGAACATTAACAAAATCAGGTTGTGCTGCTCTTTATTTAGAAAGATTACGCAACTTAGAAAACGTTTACAGAGGAATCGAATTTGAAGATGAAATGGTAGAATTATTCAACCACTGTATCTTTGATTTAGCTTCAAAAGCGCCTTCTATCGATACGCCATTACACGGTTTCTTACCATTTGCTCACATCGATCACTTACACCCTGATGCTGCTATCGCTATTGCTGCTGCTAAGGACGGTGCAAAAATCACTGAAGAATTATTCAATGGTGAGATTGGATGGGTTGGATGGCAACGTCCAGGTTTCGACTTAGGGCTTCAATTGAGAGCTTGTTTAGAAGAAGCTGAGAAAAACGGAAAAAAATTACGCGGAATCATGTTAGGTTCTCACGGTTTATTTACTTGGGGAGATACCGCTTACGAAAGTTATGTAAACACTCTTGAAGTAATTGAAAAATGTGCTGAATATTTAGAGTCTAACTACGGGAAAACACGTCCAGTTTTTGGAGGTCAAAAAATCGAAAGTTTAGAGGCTGATGCTCGTAAAGTACAAGCAGCTAAAGTGGCTCCAATCTTGAGAGGTTTCTGTTCTTCTGAGCGTAAAATGATTGGTCACTATACTGATGACGCAAGAGTTTTAGAATTCATCAACTCAAATGATTTAGAAAAATTAGCTCCTCTTGGAACTTCTTGTCCTGATCACTTCTTGAGAACTAAAATCAGTCCTCTTGTAATTGAATTAGCACCAAACGAAGATTTATCAGACGTTGATGCTATCAAAGCGAAGTTAACTCCTGCTTTTGAAGCTTACCGTCAAATGTACTCTGATTATTACGATGCTTGTAAAAAATCAAACTCACCAGCAATGCGTGATCCAAACCCAGTGGTTATTTTATACCCAGGTGTAGGTATGTTTACTTTTGCAAAAGATAAAACAATGGCTCGTTTAGCTTCTGAATATTATATCAATGCAGTTAACGTAATGAAAGGTGCTGAAGCAGTTTCTGAATATACTTCGTTGCCTCACCAAGAAGCATTTGATATCGAGTACTGGTTGTTAGAAGAAGCTAAATTACAACGTATGCCAAAACCAAAAGCATTATCTGGAAGAGTTGCTTTAATTACTGGTTCTGCCGGTGGTATTGGAAAAGCTATTGCTAAGAAATTTGCTGAAGAAGGTGCTTGTGTTGTTATCAATGATATTAACGAAGAGCGTTTACAAGGTGCAACTGCTGATTTTACGAAAACTTTCGGAAGAGATGCCGTTTCTAGTACTTTATTAAACGTAACTGATGATGCTAGTACAGCTTTAGCTTTAGATGCTGCTTGTTTAGCATTTGGAGGAGTTGATATTGTAGTAAACAATGCTGGTATCAGTATTTCTAAATCAATTGCTGAGCACTCATTAGAAGAATGGGACAGATTATACGATATCTTGGTTAAAGGACAATTTATTGTTTCTAAAGCTGGAATCGAAGTAATGCGTAAACAAGGATTCGGTGGTGATATTGTAAACATCGTTTCTAAAAATGCAGTTGTTGCAGGACCAAACAACCCTGGTTACGGATCGGCTAAAGCGGCTCAGGCTCACTTGACTCGTTTGATGGCAGCTGAATTAGGTGCTGATAAAATCCGTGTAAATACTGTAAACCCAGATGCTGTAATCTCTGATTCAAACATTTGGTCAGGTGGATGGGCTGAAGGTCGTGCTAAAGCTTACGGAATTACTGTAGCTGAATTGCCAGCTTACTACGCTAAGCGTACTTTATTAAATGAAATTATATTGCCAGACGATATCGCTAATGCATGTTATGCTTTCGTAGGAGGTTTGTTAAGCAAATCTACAGGAAATGCATTAAATGTTGATGGTGGTGTTGCTATGGGCTTTTATAGATAGTTTTAGATGTTAGTTTTTAGATTGATTTATCTAACGTCCGATTTGTTTCGGGCGTTAGATTTTTCTTAATCTGATTACTGATTTTTTAATTTTTTTCCTTCTATTTTAAAAACAATTATTCATAACAATTTAGGGTTTTCAAAAATTGTTTGAGTCTACCACAATAATTTCCGCTTATGAAAAAAGTAGCATTTAAAATGCAGTTGCATCAAGGTCAGGTTCAGGAATATCAAAAAAGACATGATGAATTATGGCCGGAATTAGCCGATTTGTTAAAAAGCGTAGGAGTAGAAGATTACTCTATTTTTTTTGACGAAGATACACATGCCCTTTTTGGTGTTTTAAAAATTGAAGATCCAAGTCGTTTAGACGAATTGCCTCAACATCCTGAGATGCAAAAATGGTGGAAATACATGGGTGATATAATGGATGCTAATCCGGATAATTCTCCTGTAAGTGTGTCGCTTAAAGAAGTTTTCTATTTACCTTAAAAAATATAATTATCATGATATTAGATTCTAATAAAATTGCAGCTCATAATGAGGGGCTTTATACAGCTCATAAAAATAAATTGGTTTTCACTGCTTCTGAAATTGCAGAAAGCGAAAACATCATTAATAAATTAATCGATTTCCAAATTGCTATCCCATCTTGGGCATTAGGAACAGGAGGAACTCGTTTTGGACGTTTCCCAGGTGGAGGTGAACCTCGTTCTTTAGAAGAAAAAATCGAAGATGTAGGTTTGTTACACGCTTTAAACAAAGCTTCTGGAGCAATTTCATTACACATTCCATGGGACATCCCAACAGATCGTAATGCAATCAAAGCGTTAGCAGCACAACACGGTTTAAAGTTTGACGCTGTTAATTCTAATACTTTCCAAGATCAGGCTGATAGTGCTTATTCTTATAAATTTGGTTCTTTACAAAACGTAAACAAAGCAATCCGTAAACAAGCGGTGCAACACAATATTGATGTAATACAGCAAGGTGTTGAGTTAGGTTCTGACTCATTAACAGTTTGGTTAGCTGATGGATCTTGCTTCCCTGGACAATTAAACTTCCGTAAAGCTTATGAGAATACTTTAGAAAGTTTACAGGAAATTTATGAGGCTATGCCTGCTAACTGGAAATTATTTTTAGAGTACAAATGTGCTGAGCCTAATTTCTATTCTACTACTGTAGCTGATTGGGGACAATCTTATTCTTATGTGAAAAAATTAGGAGACAGAGCTAAAACTTTAGTTGATTTAGGTCACCACCTTCCAAATGCTAATATTGAGCAAATTGTTTCTATCTTGTTGATGGAAGATAAATTAGGAGGTTTCCACTTTAACGACTCTAAATACGGAGATGACGATTTAACTGCCGGAGCTTTAAAACCTTACCAATTATTCTTAATCTTCAATGAATTAGTTGAAGGAATGGATGCAAGAGGAATGAACCATGCAACTGATTTAGGTTGGATGATCGATGCTTCTCACAACGTAAAAGATCCAATGGAAGATTTATTACAATCTGTAGAAGCGATCATGATTGCTTATGTTCAGGCTCTTTCTGTTGATAGAAAAGCATTGGAAATTGCACAAGAAGAAAATGACGTAGTTAAAGCTCAGGAAATTTTACAAAATGCTTTCCGTACAGATGTTCGTGCATTAGTTGCTGAGGCTCGTTTACGTGCTGGTGCAGCTCTTAATCCAGTTGCTTTATACCGTGAGTTAGGAGTACGTGATGCTTTAATTGGAGCAAGAGGATTGAAAACTGTAGCAACAGGATTATAATAAAAGGATATTTAATGAATGCAGTAGCCATTTTCGACATTGGAAAAACCAATAAAAAAGCTTTTTTGTTTAATGAAAGCTATCAAATTGTTTGGGAAAATTCAGTAAACCTTCCTGAAACAGTTGATGAAGACGGTTTTCCATGCGAAGATATTGTAGCGCTAAAGGAATGGTTTTTAGGTTGTTGGGAACAGATGAAATCTCAAACTCAATTTAACTTGAAAGCTGTTAATTTTAGTACTTATGGTGCAAGTTTTGTATATGTTGATGAAGAAGGAAATCCTTTGACTCCATTGTACAATTATCTAAAACCATATCCTGAAAGTCTTAAAAATGAGTTTTATTCTAAATATAAAGGAGAAGAAGTTTTCGCAGTGAAAACGGCTTCTCCGGTTTTAGGAAGTTTGAATTCAGGAATGCAAATTTACCGTTTGAAAAATGAAAACCCGGAAGTTTTCGATAAAGTAAAACACTGTTTGCATTTGCCGCAATACATGAGTTTTCTTTTAACCAAAGAAGGATTTACGGATATTACCAGCATTGGTTGTCATACAAATTTGTGGAATTTTAACAGAATGAAATACCATAAATGGATTAAAAAGGAAGGGATAACAGAAAAATTGCCTCCAATTCATAATTCTGAAGATGCTATTTATATAGAAGGTGACATCTCAGTTGGGATTGGGTTACACGACAGTTCTTCGGCATTGATTCCTTATATTATCAACTTTGAAGATCCATTTGTATTGTTGTCAACAGGTACTTGGGTGATTACCATGAATCCTTTTAATGCTAAAAAGTTAACTTTTGACGAATTACAAAATGACTGCCTGTGTTTCTTACATTATAAAGGTAAACCCGTTAAGGCTTCGCGTTTGTTTGCAGGAAATGAACACGAAATTCAGTCTGTAAAATTGGCAAAACATTTTGATGCTCCAATTGATTCATACAAACACGTTCTTTATGATAAAGACATTATTACTAAACTGAGAACTAAATTCAAACAGTATACTAAGGGTGATAGTGCTATTCTAAAAGATTGTCCTTTCAATGAAAGAGTACTTTCAGATTTTGAAAATTACGATGAAGCTTACCATCAGTTAATGTTGGATTTAATTGCTCAGCAAATTGTTTCTACTAATTTAGTAATTCACAATAGTCCTGTAAAGAAAGTTTTTGTTGATGGAGGTTTTAGTAAAAATTCGATTTACATGAATTTGCTAGCCGAAGCTTACCCAACAATGGAAGTTTATGCAGCCTCAATGGCACAGGCGAGTTCGCTGGGTGCCGCTTTAGCCATTCATGATAATTGGAATACAAAACCAATTCAGAATGACCTAATTGATTTAAAATTTTACAAACATTAATACTAAATTTGCCTATCATCATTCAACAACAAAGAATATTGATAGGCAATTTTAATTATAGTGTTAAACAATAAAAAATATCTGTAAAAGAACAACGCTTTTAATTTTTTCAAAATATTAAATGAAGTAATAAGATTTACAGATCCCTAAAAAAATATTTGCATATGAAAGTTGGACTTTTTATACCTTGCTATGTGGACCAGTTTTATCCTCAGGTAGGTATTGCTAGTTTAGAATTATTAGAGAAATTGGGATGTGAAGTTAGTTTTCCAATGGATCAAACTTGCTGTGGTCAGCCAATGGCCAATAGCGGTTATGCGCATTTAACTGGCGGATGTGATACTAATTTTGTGGCTAACTTTTCTGAATTTGATTATATCGTTTGTCCATCAGGTAGTTGTACCCTGCATGTGAAGGATCACCTTCATTCTAAAGAGAATGAAGCTGCTGCTACACATATCAGAAATAATGTGTATGAGTTGACGGAATTTTTAACCGATGTATTAAAAGTAGAATCAATTGAAGGAAATTTTCCTTATAAGGTAGGAATGCATCAAAGTTGTCACGGTCAAAGAGGATTGAAATTGTCGCAAATGAGTGAATTAAATGCAGCTCCTTTTTCTAAACCGGAACAATTATTAAGTAAAATAAAAGGTTTGGATTTAGTTTCACTTAGCAGAAAAGACGAATGTTGCGGTTTTGGAGGTACTTTTTGTGTAACTGAAGAAGCAGTTTCTGTAAAAATGGGACAAGACAGAGTGAGAGATCATGCATCCCATCAGGTTGATTATATAACAGGAGGTGATATGTCATGCTTAATGCATTTAGAAGGAATTTTAAAAAGACAAAAAAGCAATATTAAAGTAATTCATATTGCAGAAATATTAAACTCAAAATAAATCGCTACGATTAATAAATTTGTTTCTAACAAATGCATAGAAATCTTAGTCGATTTAATTTTTGATAATAAAAATAAACTTTCACATATATGAAAGAAAATACAATAGATCATAGTCATGCAGCGTCGGTTTTTAATAAAGACGTTGAACGTGTAAACTGGCATGATGAAACGCTTTGGTTTGTTCGTTCAAAAAGAGATAGAGCAGCGCACAATATTCCGGAATGGGAGGCATTGAGAGAGACAGCGTCTAATATAAAATTCAATGTGCTCTCAAACATGCATCATTATTTGCAGGAATTTGAAGCCAAAGCAAAAGAAAACGGAATCATCGTTCATTGGGCTGCCGATGGAGACGAACACAATAAAATAGTACATTCTATCATTGCTAAGCATGGGGTTACCCAAATGGTAAAATCCAAATCCATGCTTACCGAAGAATGTCATTTGAATGAATATTTAGCCGATAATGGAATTGAAGTAATTGATTCTGATTTAGGAGAATTTATTGTTCAATTAAGAAAAGAACCACCAAGTCATATCGTATTGCCTGCAATTCACCTTAAAAAAGAAGATGTAAGTAATACTTTTAATGAACATCTTGGAACAGAAAAAGGAAATAACGATCCGCAATATTTAACAGAGGCAGCCCGAAAAGAATTAAGAGATACTTTCTTAACCAGAAAAGTAGCTTTAACCGGGGTAAATTTTGCAGTTGCAGAAACCGGTGAATTTGTGGTTTGTACTAATGAAGGAAATGCCGATATGGGAGCACATCTTGCCGATGTTCATATTGCCTGCATGGGATTTGAAAAATTAGTTCCTGAGCGTAAACATTTGGGTGTATTCTTGAGACTTTTAGCCAGAAGTGCTACAGGACAACCAATTACTACTTTTTCCAGTCACTTTAAGAAACCAAGAAAAGGTCAGGAAATGCACATTGTCATTGTCGATAATGGCAGAAGTACCCAATTAGGACGTGAAGAATTTAGAAATTCACTAAAATGTATCCGTTGTGGGGCTTGTATGAATACTTGTCCGGTTTACAGAAGAAGTGGTGGACATAGTTATCACAATGCGGTGGCAGGTCCTATTGGTTCTATTTTGGCACCAAATTTAGACATGAAAAAGAATGCCGATTTGCCTTTTGCAAGTACGCTTTGTGGTTCTTGTACGAATGTGTGTCCGGTAAAAATTGATATTCACGATCAGTTGTACAAATGGCGTCAGGTTTTGGTGAAAGAAGGTTATACACCTACTTCTAAAACCGTTGCTATGAAAGGAATGTCGGCTGTATTAGCGAATCCAACCGTGTTTAAAATTGCTGGAAAAGCAGGTCGATTTGTAGTTAAGAATTTACCCTTTATGGTAAACAATAGTATGAATGCCTGGTACAACCAAAGGGAAATGCCAGCGGCTCCTGAAGAATCATTTAGAGAATGGTATGCTAAAAGGCAAAAAGAAGCTAAAGACAAGAAATAATGAGCAGTAGAGATAGTATTTTAAATAAGATAAAAAACAATCAACCTTCTTCAGTCAATGAATTGCCTGATCTAAGTGTTTTAGGATTAGAAAAATTTGACGTTATTGAAACCTATAAAACGGTTCTAAAAGGTATTGGTGGTTTTTGTGAAGAAGTGAGCAGTTTAGACGAAGTGAAAGGGTATATAGCGGCTCATTATCCAACTGAAAAAAGAATGATTACAACTATTCCGGAATTAGCTGATATTGCTGAGACCGAATGGACAAATGATGATCCGCATAGTTTACAAAATGTAGAATTGGCAGTTATAAAAGCCCATTTAGGTGTTGCTGAAAATTCTGGACTTTGGGTTACTGATGCTATTTTAGGGCAGAGAGTTTCTCCATTTATTCCTCAATATTTGGCTATTATTGTCAATAAAAATGATATTGTTCCTACAATGCAACAGGCTTATGAGCGTATAGGAGATTTAGATTATGGTTTTGGAACTTTTATAGCCGGACCTTCTAAAACTGCGGATATTGAACAATCATTAGTTCTTGGAGCGCACGGTGCAAGAGGATTAACGGTGTTTTTGATGGATTAATTTTTTTATTAAACCATTAAGAGACTAAGGAAATTAAGCTTAGTGAATCTTTTAAAATAGTAAACCCGACAGATTTTTGAAACCTGTCGGGTTTATTTTTTAGCACTATATGAAAAATTTAATTCTTTAACCCATTGGGTGAAATAATTAAAAACGTCAGTTCGAGTGTTTTTTGCGTAGTGAAACGAAACAAAAAATGTATCGAGAACCGTTTTTAATAAAATTTTTCTTGTTCTCGATACGATTTTCTACCAAAAATCACTCGAACTGACGAAAAATCACCATCAAAAACTAATTTCACCCAACGGGTTAATTCTTTATTTTTCTTAATCTCTTAATGGTTCAAAAAAGTATTATTCTTTTATTTTTTCCAAAGAAACAGCATTGATGCAATAGCGCAAACCGCTTGGAGCTGGTCCATCAGGGAAAACATGTCCAAGATGTGCATCACAGATGTTACATAAACATTCAATACGAATCATTCCGTAACTAGTGTCTTTACGATAGGCTACATTTTCAATTTCAATCGGTTGAGTAAATGAAGGCCAGCCTGTGCCGCTTTGAAATTTAGTTGTAGCATCAAAAAGAGGTGTTTTACAACATATGCAGGCATATTTTCCGGCTTCAAATAAATTGCACATTTCAGAACTGTGAGCTCTTTCGGTTCCATGTTGACGCGTTACGTAGAATTCTTCGGGAGTTAATACTGCTTCCCATTCTTTTGCCGTTTTCTCTACTCTTTTAGGAGGAGTTGGATTGCCAAGAGTGGCAAATTTTATAAGGTCGTTCCAGTTTAGCATAGTAAATTATTTTAAATAGACAGCTACAAATTTCGCCATCGGAGCCATTCGGGCTTTATTTAATTGTAAGGTGTCGTATTTTAGCGTGTAATTATCTACGGTTTCCAGCACTTTAAAAAACTCGTTTTCAACTGTAGGTTTGATACAAGCCATTTTAGTAGCTACTAATGGTGAAATTGAAATCCTGCCAGTTTCTTTTTGTAATTCATAGGTTCCTGAAAAAGAATTACAACCACCGTTACCAACGATTCTGTTGTCTTTTGTCTTTATAATAAAATAAGGTTCTTTTAAATAATTTTCGGCCGTGACTTTTTGACCTCTGATTTCAATTAATTTCCAATATTTTTCCTGTAGTTGATTTGCCGAAGCATCTTTCTTAATAGCACTGCAAGAAAATAAAAGTAAGGATACAATTCCGAGACTTATGTGTTTTTTCATTTTTGTTTTTTTGATAATTTGAGGAAATGATTTTAGAGCTAATGCAAATATAAAGAAGGCGCTACACTTTCCCTGTTTATACAATCCTAATTTTTCATTAAGTCCACAAATGTTAATTTGGTTATATTTGATTTTTAAAGATTAGCTATGGCATTTAAACATTTATTCAAAGCAAAATTAGGTTGGGATTCAACCCCGATACGATATCAAAAAAGCCATCAAATTGCCATCGAAGGGAAAGAAAACCTTAATGTTTCGGCGGCCAAAGCATTCAAAGGTGATCCCGCTTTACTTAATCCGGAAGACTTGATGTTAAGTGCCGTTGTTTCCTGTCACATGATGTCTTATTTATATGTTTGTTCTCAAAATGGAATCGAAGTCATTTCGTATCAGGATAATGCCGAAGCTGATTTAGAGGTTTTGCATGATGGTTCCGGTCGAATTACAGCCATTCGATTGTATCCTAAAGTTGTAATCAGACAAATAGATAAAATGGAAGAAGCTATGCATTTGCACAAAAAAGCTAATGAACTTTGTTTCATTGCTAATTCCTGTAATTTTCCGATTTTCCATTTTCCAAGTTGTGAAGTTGTATAAGTTTTTGAAATGAACCAGTTACAGAAGTATGAATTTGCTTATCGATTTTGGTTCATAACTGCTTATAATTTCTTTTTAGTACCAATTTCAAAATCCCTAATTTGCGCCCTTAAATTAGAAGGAGGAAAATGAAGGTCTGTATTGCCGAAAAACCAAGTGTAGCACGTGAAATAGCAGCCGTTTTGGGTGCTAATACCAAGCATGATGGCTATTATGAAGGTAATGGTTATGCGGTAACCTATACCTTTGGACATTTGTGTACCTTAAAAGAACCTAATGATTACAGGCCCTATTGGAAAAGTTGGGATTTAAACAATCTGCCAATGCTTCCGGAAAAATTTGAAACCAAAGTGGTGGAAAATTCCGGAATCCAAAAGCAATTTAAAATTGTAAAAAGTCTGTTTGACAAAGCCGAATTGGTTATCAATTGCGGGGATGCCGGGCAGGAGGGAGAACTCATTCAGCGCTGGGTAATGAATGAAGCCAATTACAAAGGTGAGGTAAAACGGTTGTGGATTTCGTCATTAACAACCGAAGCAATTAAAGAAGGTTTTGAAAACTTAAAACCATCCACCAATTACGATAATTTATACTATGCCGGTTTTTCCAGAGCCATTGGTGATTGGTTATTGGGTATGAATGCTACGCGTTTGTACACGGTAAAACATGGTGGTTACAAACAGGTTTTGTCAATAGGGAGGGTACAAACCCCAACATTGGCTATGGTGGTAGATCGATTTAAAGAAATCGAAAATTTTGTACCACAACCATATTGGGAATTACAAACTTTATACAGAGAAACACTTTTTAGTTATGAAGAAGGCCGTTTTCTAAAAAAGGAAGACGGTGAAATTCTAGCCAATAAAGTAAAAGAAAGTGAGTTTGAAATTGTTGCTGTCGAAAAAAAGAATGGTAACGAATATGCTCCTAAGTTGTTTGATTTAACGGGCTTGCAGGTATATTGCAATACCAAGTTTGGATTTTCAGCAGAGGAGACGCTGAAAATTGTTCAAACTTTATACGAACAAAAAGTAGTGACTTATCCCAGAGTCGATACTACATTTTTGCCTAGCGATATTTATCCAAAAGTTCCCGGAATTCTTCAAAACCTAACGAATTATGCGGCGTTGACAGAACCACTTTTGGGGAAGAAAATCAAAAAATCGCCTAAGGTTTTCAATGATAAAAAAGTAACCGATCACCATGCGATTATTCCAACGGGGGTTCAAAATAATCTGCCGTACAATCAGCAGCAGGTGTATGATATTATTGTAAAACGTTTTATTGCTGTTTTTTATGATGATTGTTTGGTTGCCAATACGACAGTAATAGGGAAAGCAGCCGATGTAACTTTTAAAACTACCGGAAAAGAAATTCTGAAAAAAGGATTCCGCGTTGTTTTTGAAGATCCGAATGCTAAAGAAAAAGAAGCTGATTTGTTGCCGAGTTTTGTTGTGGGTGAAAAAGGACCCCACGAACCTTCTTTTTTGCAAAAAGAAACTAAAGCACCTAATCAGTTTACCGAGGCAACTTTGCTACGTGCCATGGAAACTGCAGGAAAACAGGTTGACGACGAAGATTTACGCGAATTGATGAAAGAAAATGGTATTGGGCGTCCGTCTACAAGAGCGAATATTATTGAAACACTTTATAAACGTCAGTATATCGTTCGAAATAAAAAACAGGTATTGCCTACACCAACAGGAATTCAGCTTATTGATACTATTCAAAATGATTTATTGAAGTCGGCTGAATTGACAGGAGTTTGGGAAAAACAACTGAAAGATATTGAAAAAGGAACTTTTACAGCTACTGCATTTATAAATAATATGAAACGTATGGTGGATGCTCTGGTGTATGAAGTACGAAGTGAAAGGATTCATGCTAATATTTCTCACACCGAAAGTATTCAAAAAGAAGCTGTAAAAACAGAAAAGAAGAAAGCAGCAGGAATTACAGCCGAGTCTTGTCCGAAATGCCAAAAGGCAACGCTTATAAAAGGAAAATCAGCTTATGGTTGTGGTGATTACAAAGCAGGTTGTGATTTTGTATTGCCATTTACTTTTGCAGATAAAAAAATATCAGAGAATCAATACTTACGATTGCTTCAAAAAGGCTCTACAGTCAATTTAAAAGATTTTAAAACCGATGGTGGCATTGTGGAAGGTTTGCTCCGTTTTGACGAAAATTTCAAATTGGTATTGGAACCTAAGAAAACAACACCAAAAACAACATCTGATGAATTGGCTTGTCCAAAATGTCAAAAAGGAAGTATTTTAAAAGGAAATACCGCTTATGGCTGTAGCGATTATAAAGCAGGCTGTGATTTTAAAGTTACTTTTGAAATTGTCAGAGCAAAATTAGCAAGCCAAAAGCCTACAAAAGAATTGGTGTACACTATTTTGAGAGAATTTAATACCTAATTTTCAAATTATTTTTTCTTTTATATTTGTTTTAATTAGTTTATTCCTTGATTTTCTGTGAGTTATTTTTTCTGTTTTAGATTTAAGCTTGCTAAAAAATCCCTTTTTTATATAATTTTTTCAATAAAAAGAAGTAGTTCCTTTTTAAAGTAAAAAAAATAAATTATGTTTGCATACCGGAACAGAACAGTATGGAATAAAAGTCTTGCCGGAACCATTTTAAAGTTTAGGAATAACCATAAGAGAATCATTATAAATATGTATTATATCGGATACGACATCGGAAGTTCTTCTGTAAAAGTTGCTATTGTTGAAGCAGTAACAGGGAAAAAAATAATCAGTCTTCATGAGCCTGCAAATGAAATGGAAATCATTGCCTATCATAAAGATTGGGCAGAACAAGATCCCGAAATGTGGTGGGAGTACTGCTGTACAGCTACTAAAAGAGCGATAAAAGAAGCTAATATTGATGCATCCAAAATTCAGGGAGTTGGGATTTCTTATCAGATGCATGGTTTAGTGGTAGTGGATCAAGAGGGTAAATCTTTGCGTAATTCAATTATTTGGTGTGATAGTCGTGCTGTTGAAATTGGAGATCATGCTTTTGAAGAAATCGGAGAAGAGCAATGTGCTACGCATTTATTGAATTCTCCGGGGAATTTTACCGCATCTAAATTGGTTTGGGTTAAAGATAACGAACCAGAGTTATATGCTAAAATTCATAAATACATGCTTCCGGGTGATTTTATTGCATTTAAATTAACCGGAGTCATCAATACAACCAAAAACGGTTTGTCTGAAGGAATGCTTTGGGATTATAAAGAAAACGAAGTTGCTCAATGGCTTTTGAGATACTACGGTATAGATTATTCTTTGACACCAGACATTGTAGAGAATTTTACCAATCAATGCTTTTTAGATGAAAAAGGAGCTAAGGAATCAGGACTTCCTGTTGGAATTCCGGTGGTGTATCGTGCCGGTGATCAACCTAATAATGCCTTATCATTGAATATCCTGAAACCGGGTGAAGTGGCTGCGACAGGTGGAACATCAGGAGTGTTGTATGCCGTTACAGATCAGTTAAAATCAAAAGAAACATCACGTGTTAACAGCTTTGTACACGTAAATTATACAGTAGATAAGCCAACAGTAGGGAAACTACTTTGTATCAATGGTTCAGGGATTCAATACCGTTGGTTACGCAACCTTTGTGGTACAGATTCTTATGAAAATATGAATCAAAAAGCAGAAGAAGTAGCAGTAGGTTCAGATGGCGTAATTGTTATTCCTTTTGGAAACGGAGCTGAGCGTATGTTTAATAACAAGACGATAGGCAGTCATTTTTTACATGTGAATTTGAATAAACACGGACAAGGTCATTTTTATCGCGCAGCCTTAGAAGGAATTGCTTTTGCCTTTGTGTACGGAATGGAAATCATGAAAGGGGATAATACCCAAATCAATGTAATTCGTGCCGGAAATGACAACTTATTCCGCTCTGAAATCTTTTCAAATACCGTGGCGACTTTAATTGGTCACGAAATTGAAATTTACAACACTACAGGAGCAGTAGGAGCTGCCAGAGCGGTAGGTTTACAGGATGGTGATTACAAAAAGTTTGGTGATACTATTATGGAAAATGATCATGTGATGACTTATTTGCCTTTGCAAAATAAAACACCTTACTTGTTAGCATACCAAAATTGGAAAAAAGAATTAGAACAGATTATAAATAATAAATAAATTTAAAAATTAATAAAATGGCTTTAATAGGTAATAAAGAATACTTTAAAGGTATCGGCGAAATTAAATTTGAAGGAAAGGAATCAGACAATCCTTTAGCATTTAAATACTACAACCCAGATCAAGTAGTAGCAGGGAGAACCATGAAAGACTGGTTTAAATTTTCAATTGCTTACTGGCATACTTTCTGTGGACAAGGTTCTGATCCATTTGGACCTGGAACGCAAAATTTTGCTTGGGATTTAGCTAATGACCCAATTCAGGCAGCTAAAGACAAAGCGGATGCAGCTTTTGAATTTATCACTAAAATGGGATTTGATTACTATTGTTTCCATGATTACGATTTGGTACAAGAAGGGGCTACTTTCGCTGAATCTGAAAAAAGATTAGCTACTATTACAGAGTATTTAAAAGAGAAACAAGCTGCTTCAGGGACAAAATTACTTTGGGGAACAGCTAACTGTTTTTCTAACCCACGTTATATGAATGGTGCTGCTACTAATCCTGATTTTAATGTTGTGGCAAGAGCCGGAGGACAGGTAAAATTAGCTTTGGATGCAACAATTGCTTTAGGTGGTGAAAATTATGTGTTCTGGGGAGGTCGTGAAGGTTATATGTCTTTATTGAATACTGATATGGGGCGTGAATTAGACCACATGGGACAATTTTTAGTAAAAGCAAGAGATTACGCTCGCGCTCAAGGATTCAAAGGAAATTTCTTCATTGAGCCAAAACCAATGGAGCCAATGAAACATCAATACGATTTTGATTCGGCTACAGCTATTGGATTTTTAAATAAATATGGTTTACAAGATGATTTCAAAATCAATATCGAAGTAAACCACGCGACATTAGCACAACATACTTTCCAACACGAAATTGAAGTAGCCGCAAATGCAGGAATGTTAGGAAGTTTAGATGCGAATCGTGGTGATTACCAAAACGGTTGGGATACAGACCAATTTCCAAACAACATTCAGGAAATTACCGAAGCGATGTTGGTATTCTTGAAAGCCGGAGGATTGCAAGGTGGTGGAGTTAATTTTGATGCTAAAATCAGAAGAAACTCAACTGATATGGAAGATGTTTTCTTAGCGCACATTGGTGGTGCTGATACTTTTGCAAGAGCCTTACTAACAGCTGATAAAATCATTGCTTCTTCTCCTTATGATCAATTAAGAACTCAAAGATACAGTTCATTCGATTCAGGAAAAGGTAAAGATTTCGAAAATGGAAAATTAGGTTTAGAGGATTTGTACAAAATCGCTCAGGAAAACGGAGAACTACAATTACAAAGTGGTAAACAAGAACTTTTTGAAAATATAATCAATCAGTATATTTAAAAAATTCTTTTAAAATAGTATTAGTTTTGAAAATGTTATCAGTACGAATAAAAAGTATTGATAACATTTTCTTTTTTAGGATAACAACAGTTGAAAAGTTGCTGTTTTTTTGTAAATCTTCTATATAAATTTTGAATATCAATTAGTGTATTCAAATATTATTTTGAAGACTATTATTTTTATTTTTTCTCTGTTTTTTTAGAAGTTGTTGGTTTTGCCACTTTCTTAAACATAGGAATGAAATACGTGACAGTATAATTGAACCCAACACCAAAATCACCGTTATAAGTACGGTTGAATCCCGGAATATAAAGATTCTCGAAACCACTTGGTTGTTTGTTACTGATTAAACGGTTGAAGCGAAGACTGAAACCTACAAATACATTATTAAAAACTTTCGCTTTCATTCCGGCAACAACTTCTATCCAGCTGGCTGTTAAACCATTGTATTTTTGTCCAGAAGTTAAAGGTGGAATTTCTCCAAAATACTGATTAGGATTGTAAATTTTGAAAGTATTTAATTGTTGGTTGAAAGTACTAAAACCATAACGAAGACCAATAGAAATAATGTTTTCCATATCCAGCCAGTTTTCGTAACCGTTATAATCAAAACCTACTTTTAAATACGAACCCTTGGTGGTGAAATTCAAGCGTTCGTCATCGGTAGTTTTATTTTCGTTACCAA
Organism: Flavobacterium flavipallidum; assembly: GCF_038289905.1. Taxonomy (NCBI): domain Bacteria; kingdom Pseudomonadati; phylum Bacteroidota; class Flavobacteriia; order Flavobacteriales; family Flavobacteriaceae; genus Flavobacterium; species Flavobacterium flavipallidum. The sequence continues at coordinate 56,934 of NZ_JBBYHU010000019.1, forward strand.
CTTCGGCAGCAATAAAGTGTTTTTTATCCCAACGATAATCACCCACTAATTCAATTCCTTTATAATCTTTGTCGTAAAAAGTACGGCTTAGTTTAAATAAATCAACACCTAAACGCAGTCCGTAGCGGTCTTTTTTTACAGGAGTTATGATTGTATCCGTTTTAGGAGTAACAGCTGTAGTTTTTTTTGCCACAGCAGCATTTTTAGGAATAATTCCTTGGGTTATGCTGTCTTTGTTTGTTGTTGTAGTTTCTTGAGCATGAGCTGATAACAAAGACAAAATCAGCAGGCTACTAATGATAAATCGCAAGGTGTGTTTCATTTTCGTTATCAATATTACTATTTTCTACAGCAATATATTGTATCCATTTTTGATCTGGAGTTGCTGCATCGGTGTGTTCAAAAGGTTTCGTGTCGGAAGTATCAGGGTTTAAAGTGAAATTGGTTTTATAACCACAGGCACGGGAAACATAAATGTTTTTAGTGGTGTAATTAAAAGTAATGATATCCTCATTTGCAGGTACAATTACGTTGGTACTTCCATAATTCAAAATAAAATGAAATTTGGTAGTTTCAGCATTTACTTTTAAAGGGATAGAAACCGTACTTCCATTGATTAAAGTGCTTCCACTGAAGGTAACAGCTTCTTCCATACCATCACCAAAGATGCTTAAATTGCTAACATTTTTTTCGATAGATGAATTGTTGTAATCATAAAAAGTAATTACAAGACGTGGAGTTGTAACCGTATTGGCGTCACAAATATCATCTTTCTCACAACTAGAGAAGGAGAAGCTTAGTACAAACAGTAATAAAAGTATTTTTTTCATAACTTTTTAGTCAATAGTCTTCAGTCCTTAGTCCTTAGTTGCTTATCAAAGCGCACTAAGGACTAGGTGCGAAGTACTAATTATCTTTTTTCTAAAAGTACCACATTTTCCACGTGATGGGTTTGAGGGAACATATCTACGGGACGTACTTTGCTTACTTTGTATTTTTCATCCATTAGTGCCAAATCACGAGCCTGAGTAGCCGAGTTACAGCTTACATAAACCACTTTTTCAGGCGCGATTTTCAGGATTTGTTCTACTACATCTTTGTGCATTCCGTCACGTGGTGGATCGGTGATAATGACGTCTGGCTGTCCGTGTTGGGCAATGAAAGCATCGTTGAAAACCACCTTCATATCTCCCACAAAGAACTCACAATTGTCAATCTTATTGCGTTCGGCATTTGCCTTAGCATCTTTAATAGCGTCTGGAACACTTTCTACTCCAATAACTTTCTTCGCTTTTTTAGAAACGAATTGCGCAATAGTTCCTGTTCCGGTATATAAATCGTAAACGGTTTCATTTCCGGTTAATCCGGCAAAATCTCTAGTGATTTTGTATAATTCGTAAGCCTGATCCGAATTGGTTTGGTAAAAAGATTTCGCATTAATGCTAAATTTCAATCCTTCCATTTCTTCCAAAATATAATCACGTCCTTTGTATAAAATGATATTTTGATCGTACAAAGTGTCGTTGGCCTTATTGTTTACCACATATTGCAAGGAAGTAATCTGAGGGAATTTCGCATACAAATGATCCAAAAGCAATTCTCTGTTGACCTGATCGTCTTCAAAAAACTGAATTAAAAGCATGATTTCTCCTGTCGAAGCTGTACGTAACATCAGCGTTCTCAATAATCCGGAATGTTCTCTTGGATTAAAGAAAGTCAGTCCGTTTGCGTTAGCAAAATCACGTACTTCGTTTCTAATTGCATTCGATGGGTCTTCTTGTAAATGACATTTTTTGATATCGAGAATTTTATCCCACATTTTTGGGATGTGGAAACCCAAAGCATTTTTATTGTCTAATTCTTCGCTGCTTCCTATTTCGGCTTCAGTTAACCAACGACTGTTGGAAAACGAAAATTCCATTTTGTTTCTGTAGAAAAATTGCTTTTCTGAGCCTAAAATAGCTTCGAATTCTGGTAATTCAATTTTTCCAATACGTTGCAAATGATTTTTTACCTCGTTTTGTTTGAAAAATAATTGCTGATTGTAGTTCATGTTTTGCCATTTGCAGCCGCCGCAAACACCAAAATGCTCGCAAATTGGTTCTACACGATGCTCTGATAATTCGTGGAATTTCACTGCTTTTCCTTCATAATACGCCTTGCGCTTTTTGAAAGTTTGCACATCAACCACATCTCCCGGAACTACATTCGGGATAAAGATTACTTTACCATCCGGAGCCTTCGCTACCGAAACGCCTTTTGCTCCTGCATCAAGGACTTTTATCTGATGAAAGACAACTTTGTCTGTATTTTTTCTACCCATGGCGCAAAAATAAGTTTTTGTGCGCTTTTATAAATTCAATTTGGGAAATATTTTTGAAAAGAGTGTTTTTTGTTATAGTTGTAAACGTCACTTCGAGTGATTTTTCGTAATGAAATGAAGAAAAATTGTCCCGATAGCTATCGGGACGAGAAGTTTCGTTTATATAAGTGTTCTCGATACTTCAAACTAATTTTCTTTTGCCAATTAGTTTTCAATTCGAACTGACGGGATGTTGACTTGTTTTTATTTGAGCCCAATCCTGCTTTTCGCTGCAAACGAAGTTCATTGAACTTCTATTGAAATATTATACAGGGAAGTAATTTGGGGCAGGGGAGTTTTAGTTTTTAGCCGCGATGCAATGGCTACGATGTATTTTCATGTGGGAGAAGGTACTCGATGCAATCGAGCACCAGTTGGGAGATAATTTCTTTTTAAGTCTATTTTGTGACGTTTCGACTATTATTTTCTGCATATTAATTGTTATTTCATCCATTGTTTACTTTTTATGTAGGCATTCTTGTTAAGCAAACTTTTAACCGTTTTGAAAGATGTCCATTTTCAAGACAGCTAATCGGTTTTAAATTATCTAATGCTGGAATATTTTTATTTAGCCAATCAAAACTTTCATTTTGAAGAATCCCAAAAATAACTTTCGCTAATTCTTCATCATTATTTAATGTCATCATCAAATTTTTTGGTGCATTGACACTTTCAAAAGTTTTTGAAAAACCTTTCCAATTTTCTTCGGAATAATATTTCTCTAATTCAATCACGTTTTTAATCAGCGTAAAGTTCTTTTAAATTGCGCACAACTAGTAAATAAGCGAAACAAACTTTCGTATATACACCCAAAATCGGGTAGATTGGCGAAAGTTTGTTTCGCGTTATAGTTTTCAAATATATAAAATATTCTTACAAAATATTATTTGATGTCATAAAAAAACCTCGTTCCACTATAAAGTAAAACGAGGTTTTCTATTTATAAAGAAGGAATCTTTTAATCCTTCAATCTTTCAATATTTCAATTTGAAAAAACTACAAATCCGATCTTAAAACCGCACCGTTACTAGCGTTTGTTACAAGCGAACGGTACTGTCCTAACCATCTTGAAGTTAATTCTTTTTTCAATGGAACGAATTCTGCCTTTCTTTTAGCGATTTCTTCATCAGATAAGTTAACCGATAAGATGTATTGGTCAACGTCAATATGGATTTCGTCACCATCTTTCAATAAACCTATCATTCCACCTTCGGCAGCTTCCGGAGAAACGTGACCAATAGAAGCACCACGAGTTGCTCCACTAAAACGACCATCGGTAATTAAAGCTACTTTGCTTCCTAATCCCATTCCCATGATTAAAGAAGTAGGAGCAAGCATTTCCTGCATTCCCGGACCTCCTTTTGGTCCTTCGTAACGGATAACAACCACATCACCAGCTTTTACTTTTCCGCCTAAAATTCCTTCGATAGCTTCAGGCTGTCCGTCAAAACAAACGGCTTTTCCAGTAAATACACGGTCTCCGGTAATTCCTGCAGTTTTGATTACAGCTCCTTGCTCAGCCAAGTTTCCGTACAAAACAGCCAATCCACCTACTTCAGAATAAGGATTATCAATCGTGTGAATGATATTGGTGTCTTTGATGTAAGCGTCTTTGATTTTTTCCAAAAGTGTTTCTCCGGTAATGGTTAGGTTGTCTAATAAGATATCATCACCACGTTTTGTCATTTCTTTCATCACGGCATTTACTCCACCCGCAGTGTTGATGTCTTCCATGTGAACGGTTGACAAACTTGGAGAAATTTTAGCGATATGCGAAACTCTTTTAGAGATGCTGTTGATATCTTCTAGGTTGAAATCTACATTAGCTTCTTTGGCAATCGCCAACATGTGCAATACCGTATTCGAACTTCCTCCCATAGCCATATCTACTGCAAATGCGTTTCTTACGGCTTTTTCGTTAAGGATATTTTTTAGTTTGAATTTTTCAGTTTGCGCAGCGTCTTTGGCAATTTCGCAAATTCTTCTAGCCGCCTGACGGTATAATTCTTCACGCTCTTTTGTTAAAGCTAAGATAGTTCCGTTTCCGGGAAGAGCAATTCCCATTGCTTCCATCAACGTATTCATAGAGTTAGCTGTAAACATTCCGGAACAACTTCCTCCTGAAGGACAGGCATTACACTCGATATCTTTTAATTCTTCATCAGTGATTTCACCTAATTCGTGTTTTCCAACGGCTTCAAAAGCGGTAGCTAAATCGATAGGTACTCCGTCTTTAGTATGTCCTTTTTTCATTGGTCCACCACTCACAAAAATAGTAGGAACGTCTACACGTAGAGCTCCCATAATCATACCCGGAACAATTTTGTCACAGTTAGGAATCGCAATCATAGCGTCCAGTTTGTGCGCATTCATTACCGATTCGATAGAGTTCGCAATGATTTCACGAGATGGTAATGAAAAAAGCATTCCGTCATGTCCCATGGCAATACCGTCGTCTACTCCGATAGTGTTGAATTCAAAAGGTACACATCCATTCGCTTTAATTTCTTCTTTAATCACTCTCGATACACGATCCAAAAAGAAATGCCCAGGGATAATTTCGATATAAGAATTGGCAACACCAATGAATGGTTTGTCAAAATCTTCATCTGTTAAACCTGTTGCTCTGAATAATGATCTATGCGGTGTTCTTTGATGTCCTTTTTTTACTTCATCACTTCTCATAATAAATCTTGATTTTATATACTTTTAAAAAGTTGTATGATTATTTATTTTTTTTCGGTGGCAAAGATAAGTAATCTTTTAAGTTAAATCTTTGCAGAAAATAGAAAAGCATTGATAATATTATTGAAAAGTAGCATCTTTTGGAAAGAATACTAAATTTAGCCTTGGGATTAATATCTTTGTTTTTAAGATTTATAAAGATGAATAGTTTTTTTAAGCTAAGTAGAATAGGTTTACAGGCAGGAATTATTTTTTGTGTAGTTTTTTTTAGTTGTGATAACAGCATAAAAAACGGCAAACAGTATTTTTATCGTGCTGTCAATAATAAAGACACCGCTTTGCTTCGGTTTACTCAATTGGAAGATAATAGCTTTTTTGGGCAGTATGAAATTCAGTACGGACAGTCGCAAAAAGATTCCGGAGAAGTAAGAGGGATTATAATAGGAGATACCATTAAAGGGAGTTTTTATTACTCGCCCTATGGTGGCGGAGTTTTAAAAAGGTATCCTATAGCTTTGTTGAAGCAAAAAAATAAATTGCTTTTGGGTAAAGGAGTAATTTCGGTTTATATGGGGATTCCGTCTTTTTTAAAGGGTGAACCAATAGATTATAGTAATCCTGAATTTCTTTTTGAAGAAATAAAAGAATAAAAATAAATCGAAAAAAATCCGTCCCGATTCCCGATAGCTATCGGGATAGAGACGGATTTTGCTTTTTAGTTTAAAGCTAACAGACAATCAGAGAATGTTGCTTCTAAATGTTCATGGTATGCTTTCATGTCTTTTTCGACGTTGGCATTTTTTTCTACATCATGAAAATGGTAACTTTTTAAAGGTTTCATTCCGGTGAAAGCATTCATTCTGTGAAAGCCAAAGAAAGCTCCCTCATCCACCGATTTTTGATCGAAAAATTCTCCCGGAAGTGTAAAAGCTGTCGCTGGAGCGTTCCAGGTGGTGGTGAGCATGTATTTTTTGCCATGCATTAATCCTCCGGTTCCATAATTGATTTCAGGATTGTCGGATTTTCTACCGTCGCTGCGATAAATTCCTTTGTTGTGTCCCGCTGTAAAAACTTCATCAATGTATTTTTTAAAATTGTGTGGTACTTGAAACCACCATACCGGTGTGTGGTAGATGATAACATCGGCCCAGGCAAATTTGCTCACTTCTTCTTCGGCAGAATAGCCTTTTTCAATAGTCGTGGTTTGAACTTTAATATCATTTGATTGACTTAAGAATTTTTGAGTTGTTTCAGTTATTGTGTTGTTAAATAAACCGGTTGAATAACCAAAATTTTGTCCTGCATTGATGATAAGTATCTTTTTCATAATTGATTATCTTTTTGTTGTTACAAAGTTATGATGGATATATGTATTATTAAAATAATATAATTTATACATTTGTATTATAATATTAATAGTTTGTTATGGTTAATTTAGAATGGTATCGCACCTTTAAAGCTATTTATAAAACAGGAACATTAACTAGTGCTGCCGATGCATTGTTTATATCCCAGCCGGGAGTGAGTTTACATTTAAGTTCTTTAGAAAGTTATGTGGGGTATAAACTTTTTGACCGTACCGGACGCAAAATGATTCCAACCGAAAGGGGGAAAATATTGTATAATGCTATTGCGGAAGGCTTGAAAATACTGGAAGAAACCGAAAAGAATTTTCAGAGAAGTACTGAGAAACATGCGCCAACCATTAGTATTGGGATGTGTTTTGAAACTTTTCAAATTACTTTAGAGCAATATATTTCGAGTTTACCGTTCAATGTTATTATTCGTTTTGGTGAATATCCGGAAATGCTCGAAAATTTAGATAAAGGAATTTTAGATTTGATTATTTCTCCTCAAAAAGGAAGTTCTTCTAATATTACTTATGAGGCTTTTTCTTCGGAAACCATTGTTTTAGTGGGAGGTAGTCAGCTTGATGATTCGGAATTTCAGCAGTTAGTAAAACAAAAAAAATATGCAGAGGCAGAAAGTTATTTAAAAACGCAAAAGTGGTACGGAACCACAGGGGATATGGAGCATCTTTTTCGTTTTTGGCAATTGAATTTTGGCAATTTTCCTGATTTCAGACCCAACTATATTGTTCCAAATATTCATTCAATTGTTCGTTGTTTAAGTAATGCAAATGGACTGGCCGTTATTCCTGATTTTTTGTGTCAAAAGGAAATCGAAAATGGAACTGTAAAGGTACTTTGGGAAGGACATACAAAGTTGAAAAACACTCTTTATTTCGCTAACAGAAAAAATACGACTTATAATAAGGAACTGGATTTAATTAAAGATTTATTCCGGAAAGTGATGATGTAAATCAACACAGATGACGTCAATTATCTGTGTTGATTTTTTGATTTTTTTACCACAAATTATGCACTTCTTTTTTGATGTAATGATTGTAAATTTCGTTCATAGCGGCAATTTTTTCAGGAGTTAATGCCGGTAAATCTAATGTTGACAGATTAGATAAAACATGACTTTCAGTTGATGCTCCTGGGATAATACAACTTACTTCTTTAAAACTTAAAATCCATTGCAAGGCAATTGGTGCCAGATTTTGAACTTCAGGAAATAACTTTTTCAGTTCGTTAACCGCAATTAAACCTAATTCATAATTTACTCCTGAAAAAGTTTCTCCTTTGTCAAAAGCAGCTCCTTCACGGTTAAAAAAACGATGATCTTTACTATCAAAAATAGATTTTTCAGAGAATTTTCCAGTCAAAAGTCCGCTGGCTAAAGGAACACGTGCAATGATTCCGACATCTTTTTTCATGGCCTGTTCAAAAAGTAGTTCTGAAGGGCGTTGTCTAAAAAGATTGAAAATAATCTGAATTGAAGTCACATTGTCATATTCCATTGCTTTTAGACCTTCTTCCACTTTTTCGACACTTACACCCAAATTCTGAATTTTCCCTTCTTTTTTTAATTTGTCAAAAAGTTCAAAAATTTCCGGACGGTAAAAAACTTCGGTAGGAGGGCAGTGTAATTGAATCAAATCTAGTGTTTCTAATCCTAATCTTTGTAAACTGTCCTCTACATATTTTTGCAACACTTTAGTTTGATAACCTTCATTGACATGAGGGCTAATATGGCGACCACATTTAGTTGCTACATAAATACGTTCGGAACGGGAACGAATAAGTCTCCCTACTGCTTTTTCACTTAAACCGTTTTCATAAACATCAGCGGTGTCAATAAAATTAATACCTCTGTCAACAGCTGTATTAAGAAGTTCGTCGGCAGATTGGTCATTAAATGGGGAACCCCATTTTCCTCCTACCTGCCAGGTTCCGAGTGCAATTTCAGATATTTCAAAATTGGTTTTTCCCAGTTTTCGATAGTTCATTTTATAATTTTTAGTTGTTATTTAAAGTTACTTTAATAGCGTTTTCAATCAATAGAGTCATCATTTCATAACCCGCAGTATTGGGATGAACACGGTCTTCAGATAAATTTGTTTTTAAGCCATTTTCGTTGTCGACCATTGCGGTATAATAATCAACAAAAGTAATATTTTGAATTTCAGCATAGTTTTTTAATGCTGTATTTAATTCAATTATTCGGTTGGCAGGTTTTTCTTTTGGATTCCAATAAAAGAAATTAGCTGGTAAAACAGAGCAAAGGATGACTTTTATCTTATGAAGCTGCGCTAATTCAATCATGGTGAAAATATTGTCACAAATCATTTTAGTATCGGATGGTCCTGTATTGCCGGCAATGTCGTTTCCTCCTGCTAAAATTACAACAATTTCAGGTTTTAATTCAATGACATCAGCTCTAAATCGTACTAACATTTGTGGAGTGGTTTGTCCACTAATCCCTCTATTGATATAAGAACCGTTTTGTGAAAAGAGATGATGTTCTTTGCTCCAAAATTCAGTAATTGAATCACCCATAAATACAATCCTTTTTTCGATTGAACTTTGTTGTAAAAGCTTCTGGTTTTCTTCCTGATATTTTTTTAAATAGGGCCAATCCAGCATAGAGCAATTAAGTTTTGGTTAATTAAATGAATAATTATTGTTAGCAAAACTAATAAAATTATTGCAGCTGAAATTTTAAAAAAACTGTTTGATAATATAGTTTTATCATGTAGTTTTTTCGTACATTTGGTAAACCCCAAAATAGCTTTAATTATGAGGTTTTATGAAAAATTATCAACTATAGGTTTTTTAAAAAAGAGCTATGCTTTTAAGTTTTTGTTTGTAGCTTTTATTGGTATCCATATTCCGTTAATCGGAATTTTGTTTTTTGTACTCTTTGCTAAAAATAATTTTACTCCTGCAAGTTTATTAGTTTTTTCTTTAGTGATGACTTTACTTGCGACAGGTGTTACTCTGGCGGTATTAAAAAAATTGATTAGACCTATTGAATTGGCTTCGAAAGCTTTACAGGATTATAAATTAAAACGTAAAGTTACTGATTTACCAATACATTATTCGGATGAAGCTGGATTGTTACTGTTTAATATACATGATTCGATATTAGAAAGTGAAGCTTTTATAGCCGAAAAGCAGGATCTTATTTATTTGCTTTCCCATGATTTGAAAACATTTGCAGGAAATCCAAAATCATTAGCGACAATGATATTAGAAACCAATCCTTCAGAATTTGTTAAAGAGTTAGCTGAATTAATTTGTGAATCTTCATCAGAACAGTTTAGTTATATTGAGAATTTCATCAAAATGCTTAGAGAGCAGGATCTTATTCTGAAAACAAATCTAGAGTTGAGGAAAGTTGATATAGGTAAAATAATTCAAACAGTCGAGAGTCAATTGTCACAAAATGCTTTGGCAAAGAACATAAAATTAGTTTATAATCTACAGTTAACTACAGCCGAACTAATTATAGATCAGGAACTTTTATTGAGGATTATATATAATTTAATGAGTAATGCAATTAAGTTTTCGTTTCCCAATTCTGAAATTGAAATTTGCAGTTACAAAGTTGAAAAACAGATTTTTATTGAAGTGAAAGATCATGGAATTGGTTTTCATGAAAATGATAAATCTAAATTGTTTGATAAATTTACTAAAATGAGCCGTTTAGGAACTTTCAAGGAGGCATCAACTGGTGTTGGTTTGTATTTGTGTAAACAAATAGTAGAACGCAATAATGGACACTTAACAGCTTACAGTGAAGGTAAAAATAAAGGAGCTGTTTTTACAATTTCTTTTTAGAAATATTCTTAATAATAAAATCTAAAATGCTGATTATGTAGTTGGTAGTTTTTTTTGTGTTTTCATCGACAATGTGAAATATTCTTTTTCTAATTGTATAATTTAGTTACAATTAGATTGAATTTAAGTGGAAAAATATTTTTTCCCTTTTAATTTCAAATAATTACGATTAGACAAGTTTTGTTTATTTTAATTCATTGTGTATGAAAACAACTCTACCCACTAACAGATTACTATTTTTTGTTTTTTTTATTGCTAATTTACTGTTTGTCAATACCTCTTTTGGGCAAATAGTGATGCTTGATCAGGCCGATTTGGATTATGCTCCTGGCGAAACGGTATATATTACAGGTACAGGTTGGCATCCGGGTGAAACTGTGTTGCTTGAAGTTGAAAATCTTACAAATCCTACCGTGGATTGTGGGCCTGTAACACCGCCACCGCACGAAACCTGGACTACAGTAGCCGATGAAAATGGTAATTTTACAGCTTCCTGGTATGTGAATGATTGTGAATTAGGTGCCGATTTATTACTTGGTGCTTTAGGTTCAAGTTCAGGATTCTCTTACGAAATATTTTTTACTGATGGTAATTCAGTTACTTTTAATAATCCAACACAAAATGGAACAGTTAATACAGGAGTTGGGGGTGTTGTTACCTATAATTTTAATGTCACAAGGGATAATGGTAATAATGATTTTACTACGACATTAACTGCAATTGGTTTGCCCACGGGTGTTAGTGCTAGTTTTTCACCTAATCCATTAAATTTTCCTAAAATTCAAAACCATTCCCTTCCAACGACTCTTTCACTTACAGTGGCAAGCAGTGTTCCAGCTGGAGTATATTTGTTTAGTGTTTCAGGTTCTGGAGGAGGAACTTCAGGCGATATAGCATTAACTGTTGGTGGATGTAATACTCCAACCATTTCTGCCAGCAATCTTCCTGCAAGTGGAGTAATAAATAATACAACGAATACATGTGGTGCTAGTATCACTTTGGGTGCTAATTTAACAATTACTGGGACACCTGCACCAACAGTGACTTATAGTCTTTCAAATTTTGGAGCTACAATATCTAATCCTTATGTTTTTCCTATAGGTACTACAAAGGTTTGGGCTAAAGCTTCTAATAGTTGTGGAGAAGCAATAACTTCTTTTACGGTTACTGTAAGTGATACAGAAGCTCCGGCAATAATATGTCCGGGCAATATTGTTCAATCAACCGATACAGGATTGTGTAGTGCCGTAGTAACTTATGTTGCTCCTGTAGGAACTGACAATTGTTCGGGACAATCAACCGTTCAAACAGCCGGTTTACCATCGGGAAGTGCTTTTCCTAAAGGAAAAACGACAAATACTTTTGAAGTAACTGACGCCAGTGGAAACAAAACTTCTTGTTCATTTGATATAACGATCAACGATACAGAAGCTCCGGCAATAATATGTCCGGGCAATATTGTTCAATCAACCGATACAGGATTGTGTAGTGCCGTAGTAACTTATGTTGCACCTGTAGGAACTGACAATTGTTCGGGACAATCAACCGTACAAACAGCCGGTTTACC
>NZ_JBBYHU010000020.1:0-23975 GCF_038289905.1 Flavobacterium flavipallidum
ACACATAAAAAATATGAAGAGCAAAACATATATTTTGAATCTCAAAAAATATCCTAAAATCACTGAAAAATTACTCTTGAAATATTGTTAATCAAAAGGTCCTTGTCCCGATAGCTATCGGGACGAGCCCAAGAGGGGGAGCTTTTATTTCAAAGCCTTTACAGCAATGTAGAGGCTTTTTTTGTTTAATATCTTATCCTATGCATTTTGTTTATATTATTTATTCTTCACAAATAGACTCTTACTATATTGGTGAAACTTCAAATTTCCAACTTCGGTTAGAATGGCATAACTCTGGAATATTTGAAAACTCACATACTAAGATAGCAAATGACTGGACTTTGTTTCATTTAATTGATTGTGTTGATATAACCCAAGCAAGGAAAATCGAGAAACACATAAAAAATATGAAGAGCAAAACATATATTTTGAATCTCAAAAAATATCCTAAAATCACTGAAAAATTACTCTTGAAATATTGTTAATCAAAAGGTCCTTGTCCCGATAGCTATCGGGACGAGCCCAAGAGGGGGAGCTTTTATTTCAAAGCCTTTACAGCAATGTAGAGGCTTTTTTATTTTATATCTCTTCCTTGAAAAGCTTAATCAATTATTCATTTAATAACAACTTATAAGCTATTACACTATTATGGTTAAAAGTTGGGATATACAACACATTTTCCTTTACATTATAACCTAAATCAGCCGTATTCATCTGTCCTTGAACATCCTGTAATTTTTTGATTTCTCCATTGGCTTTAACGTAATAAATCAATCCTGCCCAACATGTAACTATAAATTCACCGTTTTTTAGTTGCTCAACCCCATCTCCGGGCTTTTCAAAACCTTTGGCCAAAACACTAATACTTTTCTTTTCATCAATCTTCCAAAGTTCTGTATTTGCCAAAACATAGAGGTTTTTATTTATCCATTTTAACCCATTCGCATTAGTTACATTTTCTAAATACAGCTCACTTTTACCATTTTTAATTTGATGTACTTTATTGGTTCGTGTATCTGAAACATAGACCACTCCTTTAGTATCTACAGTCACATCGTTCAAAAAAATAGCATCTTTAATTTCTAGCTTATTAATAATTTTACCGCTTTCTATATCAATACTTACCAAAGCTGTTATATCAGCCACATAAAGCGTTTTTTTATAAAGAGCTATTCCCTTTGGGGCATTTAAACCTTCAACAAATTTTGGATTTTTAACACTACCATCCGCATTAAGAATAGCAATCCCTCCTTTTCCGTCTTTTACATTTCCTGCTCCATCAATCAAACTTACATATAACTTTTTATCAGCCTGATTATACAAAACAGACTCCGGAACTGGAAGATTCGAAGTTTCCCAAAGCGATTTGGAGAGCTCTTGAGCATTAGAAGCAAAACTAAAAACTAAAAAAGCAGATAGGGTTAAATATTTGAATTTCATCATGGAACTATTATTTAGAAAAGTATTATGTATCAAAAAATAAAGATAGTTTAAAAATCCTATCGAAGAATATTATGTTCATAAATCATCCTCACAACAAAGCGTAAACATCCATTATTTAGACTCTAACATAAAAAAAACTTTTTTTTTCAAACTCTAAAACTTTTTCAAAAACAATAGGTCTAATGGATAATGACGTTCATTACAATACATGTATTTATGAAATAAATCTACCTACTATTAACTATTAAATTTAAAAAAAATGAAAAAGATTTCTCTATTTGCAATCGCATTAGCCTGCGTATTGTACAGTTGTTCAAATGAATATGTGGGTTCTACTGACAACAGCACTACTGCTGACATGACTTATGAAACGACCAGTGCAGCTACTTTGCCTACTTCTATTAGCAGCTATGTTGCTAAAAATTACGCTGGAGCAAGTATTTCAGAAGTAAACTTAAATTCAGATGGATCTTATACCGTATATGTTAATTCAGGAACTACATCTAAAGGAATTACAAACATCAATGCTATTTTTAAACTCTATTTTACTGCTAAAGGACTTTTGTCAAGCTCCAGCACAATTACTCCTGTAGCTATTAGTGATTTACAAGCAGCGATTATTACTTACATCACCACTAACTATCCTGATGCAACAATTAACTCTGCACACTCAGAATCAGATGGTAGTTTTGACGTTTTAATTACCACTGCCGACGGTGTAAAAATGAAATTGAATTTTAGCAGTACAGCTGAATTTGTTTCGGCTCGTGAACTTAAAGCTAACGGTAACCACAGACACCATCACTCTGACCGTCACAACAGAATAGCCTTGATAAATTTAATAAGCAGTATTAAAACCTATATAAGCAGTAATTATCCTGATTCAAAAATAGTAGCTGCATTTAAAGAATCAGACGGTAGTATCGACGTATTTGTAGTTACAGCTGATGATGCTAAATTGAACATCAACTTTACTGCCGATGGCGAATTTGTTTCTGTAAGTACAGTAGACATGTTCCATATGGGCCAACATATCATTTTAACTGTTGCAGACATTCCTGCTGATATTACAACCTATATTACTACAAATTATAGTGGAGCAACGATTAAGGGAGGACATATAGAACCAGATGGGACTTATGAAATTTATTTATTAACATCTGACAATGTAAAATTAAAACTAACATTTACAGCAACCTATGAATTTGTTTCTGAAACAACAAGAACTGATTTTGGTGACCACACCTCTATTTCTTTAACCGAACTGATTACTGCCATTAAAACTTATATTGAAACCAATTATCCTGGTGCAGTAATTAATGGTGCTCACAGGGAAAGAGATGGTGATATTGAAGTATACATTACCACTACTGATGCGAGCAAGTTAGAACTTGAATTTACATCTGCAGGTGTATTTATCAAAGCTGAAACTAGATAATTAACTAACTGTAACCCATACAGGATCAAATCCTTGTATGGGTTTAACAACTAAAATTAGTTTAAATACTTTTACAGCAACTATTTAAACTTAAAATTGTAATTTTAATAAACTAACCCAACTTGTAACTATTGGCAAACGAATCAGAATTTATTGCTCAATTAATTAGCGAAACGGATAGAGACAAGGCTTTTAATAAACTCATTGATCTATATCAGGTTAGACTCTATTGGCATATCCGAAAATTAGTTATTACGCACGAAAATGCCGATGATGTTTTACAAAATACTTTTATCAGGGTTTATAAAGGATTAAGTAAATTTTCGGGACAGAGTGCGCTTTATACCTGGATGTACAAAATAGCTTATAACGAATCGATTCGCTTTATTGAACAAAATAAAAACAAACAATCCATATCGATAGAAGATGTAAGTGACAAATATTTGAATAGTTTACTGGAAGACAGTTTCTTTGAAGGTGAGGCACTGCAATTAAAATTACAAACTGTACTTTCAGGACTTAACTACAAGCAAAGACAAATTTTCAATATGAAATATTATGATGATTTAAAATTTCATGAAATGGCTACCATTTTAGAAATGAAAGAAAGCACTATAAAAACAATCTATTACAATGCAGTAAAATTTATTGAAAGTAATATTGAAACTTTGGATTTAAAAAATGACGTTATTATACTAAATACAACCCACAGCTAAGATGAATATTATGGAAACAAATGACAAAAGAAACCCCATGAAGGATGACGAGTTAAACAAAATTCATTCAGACGCTTTAGGACTTAATGTACCGGAAAATTATTTTTCCAATTCAAAAAAAGAAATCTTAGGCAAACTAATAATTGAGGCTAGTCCTAAAGTAATTCCTTTTTACAAAAAAAGAACAACTTGGTATGCTGCGGCAATGATAACCCTGTTTTTAGGATTAACTTTAATCAATAATTACAACAAAACAGAACAACAAATTTCTGCCCCAATTTCGGATAGTATTGCTCAAATTGAAAATGCCACAAATCCTATTCCTGAAAACAGCAACTCTATTCCAAATTACAAAATGAGTGCTGAAAATGACATTTTAATTTCTTCACTTTTTGTTGAAGACAAAGAAATTGATGAATATATAACAAATTATATTTTAGACGACATTTAATCAATCTAATAGATTTTAGGTCTAACAAAAAAAAACTAATTTAGTATTACTAAAAACAACAATAATGAAATCACTAATTACAATAACAGTTTTCCTCTTTTTTATGGGATGTTACTCTGGAAATGCACAAAAGAGCACTGTGATTGATAATTTCACAACTGAACAACAAAAATTAGTTCAGGAACAACGTGAGATGATTAAAGCTAACAGAGAAGCTTTCAAAGCATCACTCACTGCAGAACAACTGGCTATTTTAAAAGATATGAGCTTGAGCAAAGAACAAAAACAAGCCGCATTAGCACAAACATTTACCCTTGCACAAAAAAATTTGCTCAACGAAAACAGAGAAAATATTAGAGAATTAAAAAGAGATTTTAAAAACAGTCTCACTAACGAACAGCGACAACAACTTCAAGAACGCTTGACTAACAGGATTCGCGAAACGATTAAAGATTCCAGATTACGAAATGTAAAACATAGATAAATTATGCTATTTTTATAGTATTCAAAGTAAGTGATTAAAAATTTTAATCACTTACTTTTTTAATTTTAAATCTAAATGAAAAGAATCTTTATACTTGTTTTATTTTTTGCATTTGCCTTAAAATTTCAGGCACAGGAAACAGGTACTAAAGATCAGGAAACAGATGAAATTATTGATGCCCTTTTAGAAAAAAATCAAAACATTGAAGAACTACTAAAATCAATATCCAAATATCAAATAATATATCTTTCCCTGAATTATAACAATAAAACATTTTTTTCAGGAAGAGATATTGGTGTAGAGCAATACAACCTAAACCCAAAAATCAGTTACCTTCATTCCAGTGGTTTCTATGGGAGTCTTTCCGGAATTTATTATAGCGCCTTTGAACCTAATTGGGATTTAACTACTGCCTCTTTAGGCTTTGGAAGAGATTTTGGAAAGCAAAAAAAACTACGTTATAACGGTTCCTATTCCCGATATTTTTACAACAACAGTCTTGATAATGCTTATAGCAATGTACTCAATACGACTCTTAGTTTCAGAAATAAAAAAAGAAATTTTAGTTCGCAGTTTTCCTTTTCTTATTTATTTGGTAATCAAAACGGAATCCAAATTAACTCCACAAATTTCGTTTTACTGAACTTATATAAAAATAAAAACACTCAACTTTCACTTAAACCTCAACTTAGTATTGTAGCAGGAAACCAAACCATTGAACTAGCCAGAAACTATTTTTTTAATGGCCATCCCATAACTGTATATACCACTAATTCTACTTTTGATTTGATTAATACTCAAATTAACTTTCCATTAAATTTCAATTACAAATCCCTTGACTTTGAAATAAGTTACAATTTCAATTTTCCAAATGCTTTAAAAGGGGAAACTAATGTAAAAAACACCTCCTATTTTAATTTTTCTTTGGGGTATATGATAAATTTATAATTTGATTTTTTTTCAAATAAAAAAGCTTACAAGAATAAGGTATAACCTCATAACTCATAAGCTTTTCAAACACTTTTTAATCTTTATTAATTCAAAATTAATGTCGCTCCATTACAAGGAATTGACAATTCCATTTCCTGATTCTTTTTCAATTTAGCAGAAATTACTTTTCCATTTAATTGTGCATCATCCACATATTGTTTAAGTTGAGAACCCGCAGCAATCATTGGTAATTTTACTTTAATCTTCAAGGTTTCCTTTTGCGCATTGATTCCGGCTACATACCATTTATCGCCATGACGACGGGCTAATACAGCGTATTTACCTGGATAACCATCAATAAAGCGAACCTCATCCCAAGTGGTTGGTACTTCTTTCATAAAGTCAATCGCCCATTTTGGAGCATCGGTTAGATTATTTGGTGCCAAAGCAAAATGCTGCACACTACTTTGAAACAAAACGGCTGTTGCCAAAGCATAAACGTCAGAAGTCATACGTTTTGAACCTTTGTTTGGCGTATTGTTTTCATTATAAAATTTATTCAAAGCACTTCCGCCAAAATCCATACTTCCCACTGTATTTCTGATAAAAGTGTGTAAAGTAGCGCTAAAAGCTTCGGCATCACAATATTTTTGACCAAAATAAAGATTCTCACTCGCTAAGACTGCTTCACTGGAAACATAGTTTGGAAACATTCTTTCCCAACCACGAGGTAAAGTCGTTCCATGAAAAATAACTGCAATGCCATAATCATTAGCATCAAATAAAATATCTTCATACAGCTTCATCGTTTCCTGTTTGTCTCCACCAAAGAAATCGACTTTAATTCCAGTAACACCAATGCTTTTCATCCAAGCCAATTCTTTTCGACGAAGTATAGCATTATTCATAATTCCTCTAGGCGTTTGTGGCGCATCATTCCAATGTCCGTTAGAATTATACCACAAGTAGAAACTAACTCCTTTTGTAGCGGCATACTTAGCTAATTCTTCAACTTTATCACGCCCCACTTGAGTATCCCATAACGCATCCACTAAAAGCGTTTTGTAACCCAAATCGGCACTAAAGTCGATATATCTTTTTTGCTCATCGTAGTTCATACTTTTTTCCATACCAATGATCCAACTCCATGTTCCCTTTGTATATGGGTATTTTTGAGAGGCTTTATAAAGCGGTTTTACCAAATCAAATGGAACCGTTGTTTCTACAATCGGTGCCAATGTTTGTCCTACAGTAATGGTTCTCCAAGGTGTTTCACCCGGGAGACGAATTCCCGGAGCCGAACTTCCGTTGCCGTTATTTTCGCCTTCCATTGGGAAACCAATGGTATATAAACCTTTTTCATGTCCAATTAATCTACTGGCACAATAATGACTGTCCACGCCGGTTTCTGAAATCAAAACCCAGCCGTCATTTTTAACTTTAAAAAGACAAGGAAAAGTATAACCTTGTCCATCACCATTTTTTCCCACAGCCGCATCTACAACATAGGGAATTTCATAACTAGGCATGGTTCTTTTCCATCCCGCCATAGCCTGACTTTGGGCAGAAAGAAAACTAGTTGTTCCCTGTGGAAATAAAAAGCCGGAAACTTCCTCTTTAACAACTGTAGTAAGTGCTTCTTTTTGCGGATATACTTTATATTTAAATGCCACATCATTATTACTTACTCTAAAAATAATATCAATTGCAGCATTGTTGTCTTTTGTAAAAGAATAAACCGCTTCATTGGCTACATAATGCACCTTACTTTGTTTGATATTTGGCAACTCATAAGTTTCATCTATTTTATTCTGGATTACTTTATCACTTAAAACTAATCCCGAACTAAAATCACCAACATTAGTTTTTAAACCAAGAGGCGAAGTTTCTAAAAACAATTTCCCATTGTAAGAAACACTGTAAGTGGGCGTTCCGTTGTTGACAACTAAGTTAACAGTAAGCTTTCCGTCCGGACTAGCTACAGCTTGTTGCGCCTGTAAATTTACACTCCAAAGAGTAAGTATAAAAAAACAACAGACTATTTTAAAATAAGATAACAAAGAATACTTTGAATCGATTGCGTTCATTTTTAGTTCATTTTAGTGTTAGAAAATCAAAAATATAAAATATTTACACGAACTTCTCTTTTTAAAGTGTAAAAATTACACTATTTTAATTCCGTACCATTGTCATTCGCTATCACCAAAGGTTTGGTGGTAATCAAAACTTCTTTCTTATTCTCTTTTCTATTAACAAAAAAACCTGAGTGCAAAAAACACTAACACTAACGCTAGCTATTTTCTTTTGACTGGTTTATTGTTGCTGCATTAAGGTAAGTTTTTTAGATATCCAAAATTAATTTGGTTAACCATTTTGAATAAAAAAACTCCAAAATCAGGCGACTTTGGAGATTTTAGAATTTTATTTTCGATTACAATTTCACTGCTTTTTTAGGAACTGTTTCCCCTATGAATATTTTCTTAGATAAATTTGAAGAAGAAGTTAAATCGATATTTTGACAGCCTTCACCATTAATAGAAATTGCTTTAGGAGAAGTCGAATTGATTTCAACGTTTTTCAAAGCGCTGTTCTTCACATTATAAATAGTAAATACATTGCTGTCCTTAATATCAAATTTTGCATCACTAATTTTGATTCCGTTTCCGTCAATAATAGTAACCCCTTTATCGGCTTTTGCAATTAAATTAGAAATAGAAATATTTTCAAGATTCATCTCAGGCAAACCTTGTAAAAACACCGCTTGTTGCGCTCCGGCAATGGTGATGTTTTTCATCGAAATATTCTTAAACTGTGGTGTTTTTTCATCTACCGGAAGTGCTTTATTGGCAATCTTAGCTCCACCTTCTTCCAAAGTTTCAGCTATTGATTTCCCACCATAATACAAATCAAATGAAATAGCCTGAGAAGGAATATCAGTCATATAAATATCCGAAATAAAGATATTTTCCACAACTCCACCACGTCCTCGGTTACTTTTAAAACGCAATCCTACATCAGTTCCCATAAATGAACAATTGGAAACGTGCATATTTTTCACACCACTGGACATTTCACTTCCCACTGTCACACCACCATGTCCATGATAAACGATATTGTTTCTGATAATAATATTTTCACAAGGCTTTTTACGGTCACGACCGTCTTTATCCTTTCCTGATTTAATGCAAATAGCATCGTCTCCCACATCAAAACTGGAATTTTCTACCAATACATTTTTACAGGATTCTACATCCAATCCGTCACCATTTTGAGAAAACCATGGATTGCGAACCGTTACATTGCGAACAATTAAATCCTCAATCATTAATGGGTGAATATTCCAAGCCGGAGAATTTTGGAATACCGGACCGTCAAATAAAACTCTTTTACTGTTTTGAATACTTACCAACACCGGACGAAGAAAATCGTGAATTTTTTCAAAATCTTCTTTAGTTTTCAAATCCAAACGCACATTTTGATCTGCACCTTCTGATGCATTCATAAAAACTTCTGATGGATACCAACTCGTTTTTGACTCATTAACCACACCACCTGAAGCCACAAATTTTTTCCATTGACTTTCGGTAAGTTTCGCTTTTTTCACCTGTCTCCAAACTTCACCTGAACCATCCCAAACTCCGTTTCCGGTAAAGGCAACATTCTCTAAATTTTTACCATAAATAGGCGAAATACAACGCCAGGTATTTAATCCTTCAAAACTGGTTTCTACTAATGGATACAAACTTTTATCAGGTGAAAACTTGATCAAAGCCCCTCTTTCGGCATGCAATTCCAAATTGCTTTTCAAAATAATCGGTCCTGTTAACCAAATCCCGGCTGGGATAATTACTTTTCCGCCACCTTTTTTGGACACAGCATCAATAGCATCAGCAAAAGCTTTGGTATTCAAAACCTGACCGCCATTGACAGCACCAAAATCTTTGATATTTACTACATTATTTGGAATTTTTGGCTCCTGAATCTTGTTCATCTTAAATTCAATTCCGGGATAGATTTCCTCAGCATTTGCATTTTGAGCAGTACTATTTTGCGACCAGACCGACAGCATAATAGTAAAAGCAGCCAACAAAAAATTTCTTGATTTATTTTTCATTCTTCTTTTTTTATAGGTTATTTTTTGGTTATAACAATTAATGTAATCGATTGCCTTACAAATATATTTAAAATTAATTGATTTTTACTCAATAAGCATACCACTCTTTTCGATACTATATTGTTAAAATTTAAAATCCAAAGAAAACGACTCTTCTGATACAGCAATTTTGAAAATCCATTTAGAAATTCTGAAAACAAAAAAGCCCTCTTTCCTTTTCAGAAAAGAAGGCTTCCTATTTTTATTTCTAATTCTTAATTAGCAGAATTAATACTTAAAGTTGCTGTTTTTAATCCTTTTCCGGTAACGGTTAATTCCATAGTTCCGGCTTCTTCAATTGATTGCAATGTAACAACTAATTTTCCACTAAATAGTTTCATAGTTGGCAAATGAAATTGTTCCAGCGATGTAGCATCTCCGCTACAAGCTGCTTTATATTTTCCTTTTCCTTTGACTTTAAATTGCAATTGATTGGTAGCGGTAGGACATGGAACTCCATTTTTATCCAGTACTGAAACGGTAACATAAGACAAATCTTTGCCGTCTGCCAGAATGCTATTTCTATCAGCGTTAAGCACAATTTGATAAGGTGTGCCGGAAGTTTGAATTTGCTCCTCAGCCACTGCTTTTCCTACTTTATCAAAAGCAACTACTTTCAGCGTTCCGGGTTCGTACTTCACGTCCATCCACATCAGGCGGTATCTATTTTGTGGAGTAGCGGTATTCTTTTTTTGGATACCCATACTTTTTCCATTTACAAAAAGCTCGGCACTATCATAACTCGTATAAACGAAAACCGGTGTGGTTTGACCTTCGCGTCCTTCCCAATTCCAATGTGGTAAAAGATGTAAGGTGGGTTTTTCGGTATTCCAACGGCTTCGATACAAATAGAATCTGTCCTTTGGCAAACCGGCCAAATCATTGATGCCAAAATAAGAACTACGGGAAGGCCATTTCTCATCATAAGGTGTTGGTTCGCCCAAATAATCAAAACCGGTCCAGACAAATTCGCCAATTACCCAAGGCTTCTCATCCTGTAAGACAAAATCCTCATCAGGTACATTAGACCAACTACAAGCTTCCAAATCATAAGAAGAACACTGAAAATCTGGATATTGTTTGTTTTTTTCTTTTACCACCGGGAATTTATAAATCCCTCTTGAGCTCACGGTAGAAGCCGTTTCAGAACCTAAAATAAATCCTTGTGGGAATTTTTTAAAAGCTTCTTCGTATAAATGCACGCGATAATTCAATCCCGGAACATCTAACAAGGCACCAAAACCAGATTCCATAGTCGCTTTTACCTGATCCATACCAACAGTAACCGGTCTGGTTGGATCTTCGCGGTGGAAAATTTCCTGTAACCATTTGGCACGTTTTACTCCTGCTTCACCGTGTTGATCCGGAACTTCATTTCCGGAACTCCACATTACAATACAAGGATGATTTCGGGTAGCATGAACTAAATTTACGATATCTATCTCGGCATAGGCTTCAAAAAAGCGGTTGTATCCGTTTTTAACCTTTGGCTTTGCCCATTCGTCAAAACTTTCGGCTAAGAACATAAAGCCCATTTCGTCACACAATTCTAATTGTTCTAATGACGGCATGTTGTGCGAACTACGGATGGCGTTACAACCCATATCTTTTAAAATGGTCAATTGACGACGCAAAGCCGCCTTATTTATTGCCGTTCCCAAAGGTCCTAAATCGTGATGCAAGCAAACGCCTTTAAACTTTCGTACTTCGCCATTTAGACTAAATCCTTTATTCGCTTCGTATTTTATCTCACGAATTCCAAAACGGGTGCTAACCTCATCTTTTAATTCGTTCCCCACAAACCATTGTGAAACAGCTTTGTACAAATACGGACTTTCAGGACTCCACAACTTTGGATTTTCAACTTTGATATTTTGATCGAATTCATTTCCAAATTTGATTGTTGCTTTATCAGAA
The DNA here is from genome assembly GCF_038289905.1 of Flavobacterium flavipallidum. NCBI lineage: Bacteria > Pseudomonadati > Bacteroidota > Flavobacteriia > Flavobacteriales > Flavobacteriaceae > Flavobacterium > Flavobacterium flavipallidum. Next base: position 11,533 of record NZ_JBBYHU010000020.1, read on the forward strand.
CTTATTTTTTGTCCATTAGCATCATAAATAGTCGTAACTAAATAGCCATTTTCTCCTGAAGCTTTGGTTTTAATATTTACTTTGGCAACTTCTTTGCTAACTAATGGCGTTGTTATAGAAGTTCCCCACTGATCAATGCTTTCGTTATTTTTTATAATCAGACTAACTTTTCGATACAAACCGGCACCCGGATACCAGCGCGAAGCAAACTCTTTATTACTTAATTTTACCGCCAATGTATTCTCACCTTCTTTTAAAAAGTCAGTAACATCAAAATAGAAATAGCTGTACCCATAAGCCCATTCACCTACTTTTTTACCGTTTAAATAAATTTGTGGTTCGCTCATGGCGCCTTCAAAAAGCAGGATTACTTTTTTGTTTTTCTCTGCAGCTGAAATCGTAAATTTATTTCGGTACCAAGCCGTCCCGATATGAGGCAGCGCCCCGGTTCTTCCGGTTTTTTCAGAAGCTGTTTTTTCGCCATTTTGAACAATCGCCACGTTTTGTTTATCCACTTCCTTATCAAAAGGACCGTAAATAGCCCAATCATGAGGCACGTTTACTTGCTCCCATTTTGAATCATTAAAATTCGTTTGGGAAGCGTTTTCAAAATCTCCTTTTTGGAACTTCCAATTGCTTTCTAATACCCGCACTGTTCGCACCTGAGCAAAGGAGATTTGCATTGTTATAAAAAAGATTAAAAAGAAAAATCTAGACTGTGTCATCTTAGTTTTTAGTATTTGGTTGGTAATTATAAGAATCGTTAAAAATAGCTACTTTCTAATTGTAAATTAGAATATACAATATCAGTTATTAAAAAAACCCGACCACTTTTTATAGTAATCGGGTTTGAATTATAGATTTAAAAAAAAATTAAGCTGCTTTTTTCACCTTGTGCCCAAACACTCCAAAGTACAAAATCACTAAAAAGCAAACCAGCGGTATAATATAACCCGACTGAATATCGTCATGATTCATATCAATTAAAGTTCCCATTCCGTATGGCAAAATCGCTCCTCCTACGATAGACATTACTAACCATGAAGAACCCGTTTCGGTATTACTTTTCAATCCCACTAAACCTAAAGAGAAAATGGTTGGAAACATAATCGACATAAAAAATCCGATAGCTCCCAAAGCGTAGATAACATAAATTCCGCTTCCATAAATAGCCACCGCACAAAGTATCGCGCTCAACACAGCATAAATAGAAAGCAACACATAATCTTTTACATATTTCAAAAAGAAAGTTCCTAAGAATCGTCCTATCATAAATAACGCACCATAAATTCCAAAATAAAAAGCAGCAGTTTTCTCATCCAATCCAGCTTCTTTTTGTGCAATTCTTATAAAGAAACTGGTCACACAAACTTGAGCTCCTACATAGAAAAATTGTGCTACAACTGCCCAACTCAAATGACGGTATTTTAAAACCGAGAAAAATCCGGGTTTTACTTCTACCTCCGTATGATCTGGTTTCATTGATGGCAAATGCATAAAATAAAACAACACCGCTACTAATACCAAAATAGTTCCTAAAATAATATAAGGTAATTTTACAGCTGCCGCTTCTCCGGTAAGATACGCAATTCGCTCTGCATCTGGCATTGCAGCCATTTGCTCTGGAGAATGATTTACACCCGAAAGAATAAAAATCCCTCCCAAAAATGGCCCTACGGCTGCTGCTAAACCATTAAAAGAAGCAGCTAAATTCAACCTAAAAGATGATGATTCTGCAGGTCCTAAAATAGCTGCATAAGGATTAGCACTGGTTTCCAAAACTGTTAATCCACAACCAATTATAAATAACCCTATCAAAAACATATTATAATCTCGTGAATTTGCAGCTGGTACAAAAAGGAAGGCACCTGCTGCAAAAACCAATAAACCTGTAATGATACTGTTTTTATAACCTATTTTTTTTATAATCATTCCTGCCGGAATCGCCATCAGGAAATAAGCCAAATAGATTGCTGTATCAATCAATGTCGATTGACGGTTGTTTAACTGACAGGCTTTTTTAAGGTGTGGAATTAAAATTCCGTCTAAACTATGAGCCATTCCCCAAAGGAAAAATAAACTCGTAATTAAAATAAAAGGTAACACATAATTTGGTCCTTGCCCTTTTTCTGTTGGTACTTCATGTACCTCGCCCATTTGATTGGTTACTTGCATGTTTTATAATTATTGGTTGGTTAAATATTCTAATTGATTTAACATTTTAAAATTTTTACTTACCATTAAGTTTTTAAGAAAATTAAGTTAAAAATGCTTAATACATCTTAACTCCTTATTGGTTTTAAAATTTCTTTTTTACCAGTAGCAAATGGTCACAAACCATTACTACTTCACCTCTTTGATTGATGATTTCCAAATGCTCTGTTACTGTTCCCATCTCCGGTCTTTTGGCATCGCCTTTCTCTGAAATGGTAATTTCTGAGTGAATGGTATCACCAATGTGTACCGGTTTTACAAAACGCATGCGGTCATAACCCTTAGAAAAAGCTTCGGGATTAATCTCAGATGCCGTCAATCCTACTCCAATGGCAAGTACCATTGTTCCATGAGCAATACGTTGTCCAAAAGGCTGGGTTTTACACCATTCTTCGTCCATGTGGTGTGGAAAAAAATCGCCTGTATGTCCTGCATGAACCACAAAATCAGTCTCGGTAATGGTTCTTCCCAATGTTACACGTTTATCTCCTAATTGATAATCTTCAAAAAATGTTGATTTGAAATACATATTTTTAGTTGTTTAGTACTTAGTTGTTATTCTTTAGTTTTTAGTAACTAGTCCTTAGTCCTTTGTAGTTAGTAGAGATTCCAAAACTAGGGACTAAGAACTAGGGACTATAATTTATAAATCGTTCAGTGGTACACCACCTTTGGCATTACTGATATAGCAAGCTTCTACTACTTGCATTGTTCCCAATACATTTTCTACACTGGCAAACAATTCACTATCCGAACCTTCTTTGTAACGCATCAAATTAGCCATTGTTCCCACAAAAGCTTCCGGAAACCAGGAACCTTCCAGTTGTACTTTTTTCCATTCGTATTTTCCTTCTTCGTTTTGAACCGAATATTCAAAAACATCTTCCAGTCCGGCAGGATAGTTCATCAACAAGCCCATTTTAGCTTTGACAGCTCCTTTAGTACCTTCCCATTTGATGTAACTTTCTTCATGCTCCGGTCCAAAATGATGATCGTGATTAGTATTGATAACCGCACGCATGGTGTCTCCATAATCTAAAATAATCGTAGAACGTGAAGAGGATAAATCTTTTGATGGATGTCTCCAGGTTTTCGCCAAAACACTTTTTGGATCTCCTACAAACGAACGAATGCAATCGATATAATGTACAGAGTGAAATAAAATCTCTAGTCGTGGATGTACTTTAACCAACGGGAATAATTCCCAAGGCGTATTCACGGTAACTTTAAACTCCATGTCATACAATTCGCCAATGATTCCTTCATTAATTAAATAACGGGCTGCGGCAACAAATGGAGCAAAACGCAACTGGAAATTGATTGCGCCTACCAGATTTTTTCTTTCGCAAACGGCAAGTATTTCTTTGGCTTCAGCCAAATCATTTCCCATTGGTTTTTGAATTAAAACGGCAGCACCATCAGGCAATTGTTCTAGAATTTCAATGTACTGTTCCGGCATTACCGTAATATCGTAAACAGCATTGGCAGGTGCACTTTTTACGGCATCAGCCACTGTTTCAAAAACATGAGGAATTCCAAATTCAGCAGCCATAGCCTGTGCCTTGGCAAAAGTTCTGTTAGTAATCCCGAAAACCTCAAATCCAGCCATTTTATAAGCTGGCAAATGCGCATCTTTTACAATTCCGCTGGCACCAATAATTACTATAGGTTGCTTGGTTTTGGGTAAGTCGGGCTTATAGGGAATTTGCATAATTATAATATTTTTTCAATTTCAATTTGTGTGTTTTTTAATAAATCCGCTGATGGGATATCTGTTTTTAAAGCGGTTAAAACCATTTGATCAATCAAAATAGCAATATCCGGCCAAACAGCAATTTGTGGCAAAGTCAGTGCATTTTCATGCAAACTTTCTAATTTATGATAATAAGGAATCGTTGCATTGATTTCCGGATCTTTCCAGGTGGATTTTCTACAACCTATTCCGCCTTCATTCGTTAATAATTTATCACTTTCGGCAGTGGTGGCAAAGCGTAAAAAATCATAAGCCAATTGTTTATTTTTACTTCCTGTTCCAATGGTATATAACCAATAAACATTCAATGAAGCTGTTTTTCCGCCTTCGGCAAATGGTAATGTGGTAACGTCTACTTTTCCTTTTACCTTAGATTCAGCAATTACTTCGCACATCGAAGCAAAACCAAACCAGTTGATGGTCATAGCTGCTTCTCCATTTGAAAAAGCAATACCTGCTTCTACCGAACCAAAATCAATGGAGCCCGGATGAACCGCATCTGTTTTCTTAACGATATAACGGTAATAGTCCAGTGTATCGATTGCTGCCTGAGTGTTAACGTTTACATTCTTTTGACTATCTAACAAAGCACCTCCGCGAGTCCATAAATGCAAACAAAAGTCAAAAACCATATTGTGTCCGTCAGGATAATTGGCAAAAACGCAACCGTATAAATTTTCACTAGGACGGTTAAAGAAAGTCGCTATTTGTTCAAATTCCAACCATGTTTTTGGTGGCGCTAATTCATAACCATACTGCTTTTTAAAATTTTCTTTTTCAATTGGATTTTCGAATAAATCCTTTCTGTAAATCAAACATTCCGGGCCATCATGAAACGGTAATCCATAAATACCTCCTTCAATTTCCTGCAAATGCAACAATGAATTATGCCAACCCTGAGGAAAATCCTGCGGAGCTTTTTTGGCAATAAAAGAAGTTAAATCCTGAACAGCATTCGCTTTTGCTGCATCAAAAATCCAATCGGTATTGATGTGGGCTATATCCCAATCGCCTTTTTTCAAACCACCTTCACTAATAGTTTGTTCATACAAATCATGCAATTCCATAGGAACCATTTCCACAGCAATACTAATATCATTTTTTAAGCAAAAGGCATCCCAAAGTTGCTGCATGGCCGTTTCAAAAGGGCCAAATTTTCTAACCGCAATTCTAAATGTTGAATTTTCCATTAGCAAAGATTAAATTCTTTAATAATATTTTCGTTATCCTGACCTAATTTAGGCGAAGCTTTACCAAATGTAAATAATTCTCCGTCAATTCGAATAGGACAACGAGTTGTTTTATAACGATAACCGTCTGTCATTTCAACTTCCTGAACAAAGTCTAAAACCCGGAATCCTTCCTGGGCAAAAAGCTGTTCGTAATTCAATACATTGGCACACCAAATATCAGCAGGCTCTAAAATATTCAACCAATATTCAGAATCCTGAGTTTGTAAATGTGCCGCTAAAACCGATTTGATATCGTCTCTTAATGTAAATTTATTTTCAGGGAATTGTTTCAATTCTTCACAAGATAACAATTCTGCCAAAACCGGAATCGAACCCATGGCTAAACTCATGTATCCATTTTTAGTCTGGTAAATTCCGTAAGGCGCTCCTAAATAAGCATTAGCATTGTTAGTTTTAGTTCTAACAGGCAACTCCCCACCGTCATTAAAGAAAGTCGTGATGGTTTCAAACTGAAAATCAAATGCCGATTCTAGCATACTCACTTCAATTAAAGCACCTACATTTTGAGTCACTTTTCGGTACAAAGCAGCTAATATTCCCTGAGCTAAATGTGCTCCCGCCAGCATATCTACAATAGACAATCCCATAGGAACCGGTCCATCACCTTCGTTTCCTGTTAACCAGGTCAAAGCGGTTAAAGATTGTAACAACAAATCCTGTCCCGGCAAATCTTTAAAAGCACCTTTGGAGCCGTAGCCGCTTATCGAAGCATAAACCACATTAGGATTTATCTTTTGTACTTCTTCATAACTCAATCCAATGCGTTCCATAACACCCGGTCTGAAATTATGCATCACCACATCGGCTTTTGCCAATAGCTTCTTCAATTTTGCTAATTCTTCCGGCTGTTTAAAATCAATCGCAAAGGATTCTTTGTTTCGGTTTATCGTATGAAAAACAGAGGATTCTCCGTTCATAATCAAATCCGAAGTATATAAGGTTCGGCAAATATCACCTGTTCCCGGTTTCTCAATTTTAATGACACGGGCACCCATATCGGCCAGACGCAAACTTGCCGAAGGTCCCGAAAGAAACTGGCTGAAATCTATTATTAAATAATCTTCTAATGGCTTCATTTTTTGTTTAACCGTTTTATAGTTTATTCGTTGAATCGTTTGTTTCATTTCTAACTGTTAAGCGTGATTATTTGTTAAACATTTCAATACGAATAAACGATTTAACAAATAAACGATTTAACAATCTAGCGAATAAACTCTTTCTTTATAATGACATTTTGCTCTCCTACTTTTGGCGCGGCTTTGGTGCTGGTCAAAATTTGGCCATCCAACTGAATCGGGCTTCTGGTAGTAACGATCTTTCTATGCTCGGCATTTTCAATAGTCTGTTTCATTGGCATACCAAAATCAATCGCGTCCAAATCCTGATAATTCAAAACTTTTCCACACCAAACGCCTTTTCCAATCAATAAATCCAACCAATGATCTGTTGATTTTTGAAGGATACGCTCACTTAAAAGTGTTCTGATCTCATCGCGAAATTGAAACCACAAATGTTTTTCACGGTATTTTTCCAAATTCACTTCAAGCAATTCGCTAATGAACATTAAATCGCCCATAGCCAGTGAAAGATAGCCATCCTGAGTTTTATAGACACCATAAGGCGCACTCAAAAAAGCATGGGCACTTCCGGCAACATCACCTCTTTGCTGCAATTTCCCGCCATCATTCAAATACGAAGTTATGGCTTCAAACTGAACATCGAGTATTGATTCGATTAATGAAACCTCAACCAAAACCCCTTTATTGGTTTTCGCTCTTTTTAATAAAGCCGCCAAAATCCCCTGTACTAAATGATTGCCACACATGATATCGGCAGTTGATAAACCAAAAGGAACCGGTCCCTGACTATCTCGTCCGCTCAGCCATGTCAAACCGGATAACGATTGTACCAATAAATCCTGTCCCGGTTTTTTAGCCCAAGGGCCTTCTTCACCATAACCTGAAACCACTCCGTAAATGATTTTAGGATTGATGGCAATCGCATCGGCGAAAGCCAAACCAATTTTATCCATCACACCCGGTCTGAAATTATGCGTCATAATATCAGCCTTGGCAATCAATTTTTTGACTAATTCTAAATCATCCGGATTTTTAAGGTCGGCAGCAAAAGAATCTTTATTTCGATTAATCGTATGAAATAACAGGCTGCTCTCATCAACAAATAAGTCTTTAATACTCAATTGACGACAAGCCTCTCCTTTTACAGGTCTTTCGATTTTAATAACTCTGGCACCTAAGTCGGCGAGTTTTAATCCTGCTGAAGGTCCTGCCAAAAACTGGCAAAACTCTAAAACAACAACACCTTCTAAAGGTCTCATACTGTTGCCTCGTTAAGTGATTTTACATACAAAGCATCCATTGCTTTAAGCACAGCCACTTCATCGCCACCATTCATCAAATAATCACGTACTACATCACCGGCATGATCCTGGAAATACATGTGTCCTGCATATCTCGGACGAAGGAAAGCACGCTCTAAAGCAGGCAGCGTATTTTTGAAATAATCATGAGTGATTCCGTTAATTCTTTCACTTTTCCAGGCTTGTAAATGTCCCGGTTGTCCGCCATTATCGGCAAAAATATTTTGTTGCACTTGAGAAGAACCTGTAAATTCAGCATATTTCAACGCTTCCGGAAGATTTTCGCTAAAAGAAGAAACCGCTAAACCTGTTCCTCCTAACGAACTAATCATCGGTTGGTCATTCAATTTTACTAAGTCATAAAAGTGAAGTAAATGTTTGCTGTAACCAATTCTTGAATAATTAGAATAACCATAAGCAAATGGGCAATAGGCAATTTCGTCTGTGTTTACCATTGCTTCATAAACCTGAATTGGGTTTCTGTTGAAATTAGCCGGATCCATCAACTGCGCTAATTCGCGGTGCATTTGCAAAGCTTTAATTCCGGTTTCTTTTGAAATTACTTTCTCCTGAGACAAGAATGGAGCTTCGCCCAAACTACAACAAAACGAATAAAAAGTCATTAATGAATCTACCGGAATCCCGGCAAAAGCAACCAATCCTTTTTTGGCTAAAGCCAATAAATCTTCGTAAGTTTCAGGAACTTTCAAACCGTTTTTTTCTAAAATATCCAAACGAGCCGCAGCTACCGGAGTAGCAGCATCAATAGGCAAAGCCCAAAGTTTGTTGTGAAAAACATAACTTTCGTATGATTTCCCTACGGTATTTACTTCCTGATCTTTAATATATTCACTTGAAAAATGATCTGACAATGGCACAATCGTATTGGTAGCAGCACCAAAACCTGTCCATGGATGATCAATCACCAATAAATCAAATCTTTTAGCTAAATCTTCAATCGAAGCATCGGCAAATTCCTGTAAGCTTCTTTTTTCCCAACTAATTTCTACATCTGGATACAGCTCAGTAAAACGCTGAGAAGTGGCAACCATTGGCAAAAGCCCTCTTGTATGGTTCCATGTAATCCCTTTCAATTTCTTCATTTTTTTTACTTTTCTATTTTTTATCGGAACGCAGTTTTCCAAAGTTAAAATTAAGAAAACTAATCTAACCGTTTTTATCCGTTATTATTTAGGTTTTATCTGTTTTTCATCTGCAAAACAGCTGTGAATATAGTTATTAAAACATCAATTCGAGTGCTTTTTTGTAGCATAACGAAACAAAAAACACTCGAATTGACATATTAATTTTTAACCGCCCCGCCCGTTGGGCACCTCCCGAATTCTCGGGACAAGCTCTCCCCAGCAGGGGAATAACGCTCGAAATTCCCCTCTTTTAGAGGGGTGGTCGAAGACCGGGGTGTTTTATATTAAACTGCTACATCCCCACAAAAATGTACCTGAATTCCTAATTCCTGTAAAGCAGCTGCTTTGATTCGGCACAATTTGTTAGCTTCCGATTCATTTTCGGCATACACCACATGAATGTGATTCGCCTTATGGCGTCCCATCATCTGGTCGCGACTCACTCCTTTTAAAACCGCATTCATAATAGGCCATTGTGGTGTAGTCATATTCCATCTTCGGTCTAATTCTTCTTTTGGTAAATCGACTGATTCCCCAATTCCCATATCACAATGCAAAGCATCATCCATCACATAAATACGACTCCAAACAATTGATCCCGGTTTACTCACACCTTTCACACTTCCTCCACCTAATCTGAAATACATTTCAGGCTGTCTTTCGCTGGAAGTTCCTTCATAACCGCCTACAAAATGCTCCGGAGGTGCTGCTCCACTGATTAAAAACACCCAGACAAATCCGTCAACGCTGTCATTTTTATAGTGCTCTCCATAGCGTAAATCATGCAGTGTATTTTCGCCTTTCAAGCCCATAGAACGCCATAAATTATAAGTCACCAAGGCATCAATTCCGGCACATTCATCCACTTCGTTAAAATGTGGCAAAGCCTCTCCGGCAAACAACTCGTTTCCGGCTTCGTCAAAAACAGGAGGACGGTTTTGATTGTTCAACAAACCTTCAACCAAATCACTGGCAGGAACTAAATCTTTCAATCCTTGTTGGTATTGAATCCCAATAGTATCACATCCAAATTCGGCTGCAATGCGCACCGCTGCAATGTACATTTTGCATTGTAACAAGGTTTGGTTTCTGGTTAACTGAGTCGCCTCATCCGTTCCCCAGTCAAACTGCATTCCTTTATCAAGCAACCATTGTAAAACCGCTTCGGCTTCTTCGTCTTTCACCGTTAGCATTTTGGCGTAAAGCGATGATTGGGATAATCTTTCTTTATAAATTCCTGTTGGATGCAACAAATGATCCGGAACAATCGCATTGAACATTCCCATACAACCTTCGTCAAAAACCCCCATGATGGCTTTTTCTTTTCGGAATGCTTTAGCAAAATTTACTCCGGCAGCCAATTCGTCAGCAGGAATCAATGCTTTATCAAAAGCTTTCACATGGCTCAAATCAGGCTGAACAGTAGCCGTTTGTAGCCAGTTTTTCAGATTTGTTTTGAAAAAATCATCACTAAAATCCACACTCCACAACGTGCTGTATTCCACTCCGGCCTTAGTCAAAGAACCATTTAAGTTTAACATTCCTACCAGTCCAGGCCATTCTCCGCTCCAGTTGGCAACGGTCAAAATAGGACCTTGATGTGTAATCAATCCTGCCAAAACGTGGTGTGAATATTGCCAGACACTTTCGGCAACAATTAGCGGAGCTGTTGGGTCAATGTTTTTAAAAACCTGCATTCCCATTTTTTGGCTATCGATAAAGCCGTGTTTCTTTTGCTCATCATAAGCGTGTGCCCTGATGATTTTTCCGCCTGCCTCAGCCACAGCTTCTGATAATAATTGTTCCATTTGGGCTTGTGCATCCCAACAAACCTGATTGGCTGATAAACGCAAATCGCCACTTGCTACAAGATAAATGTTCATTTCTATAAATTATTTATACATAATAACACACAAAACAATTTCAATTTCTTAACTGTTTTGTGTATTCATATTGTTTGTTATTTTATCAAAAAGTGTAAACCTCAAAATCTATTTCTTCTCATTGTCGTACCGAATCTGCCGAAGTATTTTTTAATGTAAAATGGACTTCGACAGCTTCAGATTGACAGTTGAAATCTTAAAGTTTAATTGAAACGGACTCTTAAAATAAGAATAGCATTCATTTCAAATTTGCAAAAAATATCACTATCAATACTGTTAGTTATTTGCATGTCTTTATAGGATATTATCATAAAAACCATTTGCAATTGTGCAAAATACACTAATTTAGCCTAAATTATTCAAACACATTGTTTATGAAGCCTTTATTCCATAAAGTTCCTACCAGTATCCAAAGTTCTTATGAAGTCAGACATGACAAAAAACCTAATTTTGGAAAACTGTGGCATTACCATCCTGAACTGGAATTGCATTATGTAATCAAAGGCGAAGGCGTGCGGTTCATTGGTGATAACATCAGTAATTTCAGCTCGGGAGAGCTCATTTTGCTGGGTGAAAATCTGCCTCACACCTGGCGATGTCATGAGGAATATTACCAAAATAATTCGGCTCTGGATGTAGAAGCTATCGTTATCCACTTTTTGCCTGATTGTTTAGGCAAAGATTTTATAAACTTGCCGGAATCATTCATGCTTCCAAAATTATTCGATAAGGCTAAAAAAGGGATGATTTTTAATGGCAAAGCCAAAGATGAATTGATTGCGTTAATGAAAAAAGCGCCTAATGTGAATCAGATTGATAAGTTAATTATCCTGCTTAATATTTTAAAAATTCTGTCGGAAACCGAAGAATATACTGAGATCACTTCTTCGCATGCTTTTTACCAATCGAATGAATCGGATTCTATTCGATTGAACAAAATTTGCAGTTACACCCTTTCTAATTATAAAAAAGAAATCACGCTGCAGGAAATCGCGGCATTTAGCAATTTGAGTGTGACTTCTTTTTGCCGTTATTTCAAGCTGATGACTAAGAAAACCTATTATGATTTTTTGATAGAAATCCGGATCAGTCATGCTTGTAGATTACTGATTGAAAACAAAATCCCTACTGAGATGATTTGTTTTGAATGTGGTTTTAATAATGTTTCCAACTTTTACCGCCATTTTAAAAAAGTCACCGGAATTACGCCTATGGAATACAAGAAAAGCTATTTGTCGAATTAGAAGAAAGAGACAAGAAGCAAGAAAATAGACGATGCAAAGATTTTGACTAAGATTTATAAAAAATCCGTTTCATCTGTGTTAATCTATGGCTATTCTTTTCACCATATAAGACATTTAAGTTATATAAGTTTTTTGTCTTTTAATAAGAATTATAAAAGTTCAAATAAGTCATTTTTATTTTTGAAAATCTAAAACAATTTGCGGTGATTTTTAACCGCAAAGAACACAAAGGTTTTTCGCAAAGTCCGCAATGAAAAAATCCGTTTAATCTGTGTTAATCTGTGGCAGAAATTTAACCGCAAAGAAAGCAAAGGTTCTCGCAAAGATTTATAAAGAAATCCGTTTAATCTGTGGGCGTTCTTTTCACCATATAAGACATTTAAGTTATATAAGTTTTTTGTCTTTTAATAAGAATTATAAAAGTTCAAATAAGTCATTTTTATTTTTGAAAATCTAAAACAATTTGCGGTGATTTTTAACCGCAAAGAACACAAAGGTTTTTCGCAAAGTCCGCAATGAAAAAATCCGTTTAATCTGTGTTAATCTGTGGCAGAAATTTAACCGCAAAGAA
>NZ_JBBYHU010000020.1:24075-66497 GCF_038289905.1 Flavobacterium flavipallidum
CAATGAAAAAATCCGTTTAATCTGTGTTAATCTGTGGCAGAAATTTAACCGCAAAGAAGGCAAAGGTTTTTCGCAAAGATTTATGAAGAAATCCGTTTAATCTGTGGGCGTTCTTTTCACCATTTAAGACATTTAAGTTATATAAGTTTTTTGTCTTTTAAAAAGGATTATAACTGTACACATAAGTATATTTTAACAGCTAGATTTTAAAATTAATTTGTGAATTTTCGGTGTTTTTTACCACAATCAAAAAAATCAGTGTTAATCTGTGTTAATCTGTGGCTAAAATTTTTAACTACAAAGATTTTAAAAAACAATTAGTGCATTCGTGGCAAAGTGGCAAAGTGGCAAAACAATTTAAAAATCAATTATTAACCCATCTGTCCGAAGAACTTCCATTGGAAATCGCTTAAAGAACCTAAATATGGTCAAAAAAAGGCTCTTACATCCTTATGCAATGCCCAAAAAATGGGAGGAGAGGACATTGCATAAAAACAATCGAACAGACGACTTAATAATCACTAACACTAACCAAAATATATAAACTAGAATGATAACTCATTCTGGAGAATATCGTACTCTTTTTGCAGTTGATCCACTGCATTTTTTACAACAGGAGTAAAATCGCCTACTGCCCTTCTGGTGAAATTAGAAATAGACAAACCTCTTTGTTGCAACGTATACTTAGCCACAATAGGATACACCTCGTGCATAACCCCCATATTAGCTATTAAAAATTGTTGCACTGCCGCTAATTCATCAGCCTTAGAGGCATCATTATAATTATCGCAAATCCAAACAATCAGTTCAGGAAAGAAATTCCCCTGAATACAGGACAATCCAGCCGAACCTGCTTTTAACGACTCGATGGCATGCACCATATAAGCATCATACAAACCGAATTCCGGATTTTTAACCACACTCAATTTGGCTTTTATCTGATTGATATCTAGACAGGTATCTTTATGATAAACAACTCTTCCGGTATTGACAAAATCCTCTAATTGCGCAGCCGACAATACTCTTTTATAAGGCACCGGACATTCGTAAAAACCGGTTGGAACTCCCGGAGTCAAATCCAATAACTGATGAACATTGTTAACAAAAACTTCATCCGAATCATTTTCTTTTGCCAATAAACCCGAAATTAAAATCACAGCATCGATTCCTGTTCCGTAGATTTTATTGGTAAAATCAGCCTGCTGCTGAATAGTTCCTTCAAAAGTTCCTGTAGCTACAATGGGCACCTGACCAGCCACTACATCCACAACGTGTTTTGTTACCTGAAGACGTTCTGCCTCTGATAATTCAAACATTTCACTCGACAAACAATTGGCAAATAAACCAGTAACACGGGACTTTAAATACATTTCAGTTAAAGCAGTCAGTGTTTTGTAATCAATGCTTCCATCATTATGAAATGGCGTTAACATTACCGGAATAAATCCTTTTTTTGAATTGTTCATCGTTAATCTATTTTCTCTTTTTTATTATAATGAATTAAGCTTTTACGCTTCTAAATTTTGCTATAGTTGCTCCAGTCAAATAAATCGACAATGTTCCAATAACGATCACCATATTGGCATGAAGCGGACTTCTTAAAAAGTCATATTCATTCGGAATCAAACTCGAAAGCGACAACCACAGAATTACCATAAGCCCTATAACTGTTGCAGCCATAGCCTCGGTATTTCCTGATCTTTTGCTAATAATTCCCAAAAGGAAAAGCCCCAGCATTCCTCCTGCAAAAATCCCTGACAATTGCCACCAGATGTCCAGAATACTTTTCACCCCAATCATCGCGATACCACAGGCCATTCCGCCCAATCCAAACAAAACGGTTCCAATGTAAAGCAAACGCATATTTTGTTTGTCACTGATTTTTTTCTTCGAATAACGCTTGTAAATATCTTCCGAAAACACTGTTGCCGAAGCATTCATTCCTGAACTAATCGTACTCATAGCCGCCGAAAGTATCGCCGAAACGATTAATCCTAATAAACCGGTAGGAATCATATTCACCATGAAATTAGGCATCACCTTATCGCCATAATCCGATGGTTGTAAGGTTTTAGCATAATTGGCAATATCAGTTTGAGAAGCTGTTGCCCCAAGATGTTCCGCAGCAGCCTGTAGTTTAATGGGCTCTATTAATGAAGGAGTCGTTTGATAGTAAGCAAACAAACAAGCACCTATCACAAAGAAAACCAACGAAACCGGAACAAACATCCACACACAAAGCCAGATGGATTTGGCCGCTTCTTTTTCTGAAGACGAAGCATGGTAACGCTGTACATAATTCTGGTCCATCCCAAAATTATTCAGGTTGATAAAAAACCCATACAGCAACACCACCCAAAATGTCGAAGTCGTAAAATCAAACGAAAAACTACCCAGACTAAACTTATCACTTTGTTGGCCAATCTCAATTATCTTAGAAACACCTCCCGGCATTTTAGAAACAATCAAATACAAAATCAACAGCGCTCCTCCTGTTTTCAAAACAGCCTGAACCACTTCGGTCCAAATCACCGCTTCAATACCTCCTAAAACCGTATAAATCACGATACAGATACCGGTAACCAGCATGATAGTCTCCATACTAAAACCTGTCAGGGCTTGCAGTGTAAGGGAAATTCCAAAAAACACCGACCCCATTCTGGTAATTTGCGTCAATAAAAAACAAACCACCGCATAGGTTCTGGCCCAGGGACCAAAACGTTTCTCTAAATTAGTATAAGCCGAAACCTCTCCCGTGCTGCGGTAAAACGGCACGAAATATTTAGCCGCCACCCAGGCTGCAAATGGCATCGAAATGCTAAACACAAAAGCATTCCAATTCCCTCCAAACGCCTTTCCGGGAACACCTAAAAAAGTATTACTACTTAAAAAGGTAGCATATATTGACAATCCTATTGCCCAGCCCGGAATCTTACCGGAGGCTTTAGTGTACTGCTCTGAACTTTCGTTTTTTCTGGAGAAATAAATTCCCACGCCCACCATTGCAATCAAATAAATGGCAATAATAGCGATATCTAATAATGGTAAATTTTTCATTTATTAAAGATGGGATTTTAATTTGAATTCTCCTCAACTATAAGCATATCGTACAACTTATTGATGATTTTACAAATCTACCCGAAAACTACAACGATTTCCTATGAGATTTTTTCAGAATATTATAGGATATTATCATAAAGTGTTGGATATACGCTTATGACTTGCTAAATTCCTGTTCAAAACAAATTTCTTTAAGTCAAAAACAACTAAAGAAACACATTAACAGTTAGTTATATTTAAACAAAGGTTTACAACAAAAAACCTTTATGAAGTATCTGGAACACTTACTTAACAAAACTTCTCGTCCCGATAACTATCGGGACATTTTTGACTTATCAAATTCCTCCTCAAAACAAATTCCCTCAAGCCAAAAACACTCGAAGTGACGAAACAGCTGTCAGTTCGAGTGAATTTTCAGAAAATGCAAATAGCTTTTTCAGAAAATTTGTATCGGGAACTTTTTTTTATGAGAAGCCATTTACTTCGGCAGTTCGCTTTACTCATGTCCTGCCCTTCGCTCCTCCACTCTTATTTGTAGTCCCGGATTTTTTTAAGCGCCAAAAAGGAGCTTATACCAATTCTATTCATTTTATGCACCAATAAGTAAAGGTATAATGCCGATATAGTATGAAAATAGTCCAATTTTTTGGACTATATTGAATACATAATCGGTATCGCTACAGTCGCTCTTTTGGCTCAGGAAAAAATGACAAGCCTCCTGCATCAGGAGTTCCACTGCGGTCAGGGCTAGGGAAATTGGTTTTTTATAAATTAAAATATTTAAATTTCTTGAATACCTAATAACTTAAAGAATTCAAAAGTTCCATCATACATAACAGTTTGTCTTGTCACATCATCGTTATTTCCAAAAGGAATATAAATAACCATTCCTTGTCTTGCTCTAGTTAGCAAAACTCGATAGGAATTGATCAAATAATCTATTCTTTGATCACTTATATTTTGCCACCTTGTACCTTTAAATTTTTTATAATTCCATTTATTGTTATCATAAAATAAATCTCCATCCCAAGCAACACAAGTCCAATCCAATTCAAGTCCCTGTATATCAAACTCTGTAGCAACTTCTTCTAAAAAATAAGAGGAACGAATATCATCTTCATCATTTAAAAACCAAATTGGCGCATCAATTTTAGCTTTTACATTTAATCCAAAAGGTCTCAAACGCATTCCTCCTGAAGATCCAACAACTCCAATTCTTTCGGATCCTTTTGCAGATTTCCTCAACCACTTTCGAGCTGTATCCAGATCTCTCGTTATTTTAATCGGATAATCTTTTTTAATAAAATCGAGATATATTTTTCTTGCTTTGTCAACATCATTATTGATAACTTCTTGAATAAAATTTGAAAGCTGAGCACTTCTAAATGACCTTAATGAAACAGACAAATGCAGCTCATTTTTTTTAGTAGCCTTTCTATTTGATAATATTGTCAATGCATTTTGATCTTTAATGTAATTTTTGTCTTCAATAATTTTTGATGAATAATAAATGTCCCAATCCTCAAATTTGCTTGCAAAAGGCCAAATCCATTCTTCTAATCCCGCTTCACCAGTATTTATTTCTTGTCCACCGCCAATTAAGCAAACTATTGTGCACCAATCTTTATGCCTATCCATTACTTCAATTAGAAATTCAGGTTCGGATTTATCAAAGTCTCTTACTCCCTTATTTCGCTTCATAAAATCTGTAGCTTTATCTTTTGTCCACGCTCTTTGAGCCTCATCGAAAATAGTTACTTTTTCAATTGGCGCTTTTTCATCTTTTAAAGAAGCATCTCTAAAATGATGAATGTTTTGTATAAAAGATTTTACTTGAGAAGAAGCAAGCGATTTGCTTATTATGAAATTTTCTTCTTTTGCAGTTTTTACTTTATCTCTTGTTAATGCTTCACGCAAAACATCAACTAGAGGACCATTTCCTGATAAAAAAACAGCATGTTCTTCCTCGCTATAATTAGAACGCAAATTGGCAATATTCAATCCTGCCAAAGTTTTGCCTGCTCCCGGCACTCCTGTTATAAAACAAATTGATTTTCTATTTGTTACTTTTGAAAAATCAATAATTTGAGAAATACATTCGGATGTTAAAGACAAATTCTCTGCTCCAGAATCACTTCTAGAAATTTCTTCTACATTATGTTTTTTATATAATGCAGTTGCTGCTTCTATTATAGTTGGAGTAGGTTTGTAAATCGAATTTTCCCAATGGGCAATATCAATCACATCGCTACTTTTAAAGTATAACAATGCATTACTTATTACATCTGATAAATTATCTGAATTAGCATAAATAGTATCATATAAATTATCGAAGCTATTGATATATTCATTTTCGAGAGAAATTGCTTTTTCTGCTATTAGAATTGGTATAATAATCTTATTATGGCTTCCTTCATGAAAATTATTTAAATCTAAAGCATAATCAAACACTTGATTTACTGCAGATTTTTCATAGATTTTAGAACCTATTTTAAATTCCAAAATAAAAATACAGTTGTCAATAATTAATATATTATCAACTTTTTTTCCCATTCTTGGAATAGTAAATTCGAAATATATTTTCCCTTTAAATAAAGATATATTCCTCTTAAGAATAGAAATTTGTTCTTTCCAAGCGTTTGATTGTTGAATAACAAGTTTATTCAAATCATATCTACCAGAAATCTTCCCAAAAATAGATTCAGTATTCTCATCAACAAAATCATTAATGAAATTGGAGTAGTAAGCTCTATTCATCAAATAAGTCTTTAATTTTAACACCTAGTGCTTTTGCTAATCTCTCCACAACTTCAATTGAAACATTTCTTTCGCCTTTCTCAATTGTCGGTAAATAGGTTCTATCAATCTCGGCAAGATTTGCAAGTTTTTCTTGAGAAAGTCCTTTAGACTTTCTAAGCTCTTTTATTTTTAAGCCAAATTTTTGTTTAATATCCATAGTTAACAAAAATTGCAAAATGTAGACTTTAAAACAACGGAGTATAGTCTGGTTTTTTGTCTTTTTGAAAGAAAATATCCATTTATAAAAACCTCCTAAAACAACAAATCCCCGTATCAAACTTTTTATTACCTTTAAAACCACTTTTTAATTCCCAAATCATGAGATCATTAGCGATATTTCTTTTTTCTTTTGTCATTTTCAGCTGTGAGGCGCAGTTAAAAACAAACGATGCGATTCCGCTACAGGAAGATGCGAAAAACTACAGTTTAGAAACTGTTGTCGATGGTATTAACAATCCCTGGGGAATGGCTTTTTTACCGGATGGTTCGCTGTTAATTACGGAGAAATCAGGGATTTTATATCATTTTAAAAACGGTACAAAAACCGAAGTCAAAAACCTTCCTGCGGTCTATAATCGCGGTCAGGGTGGTTTGATGGATATTGTATTGCATCCTAATTATGCGCAAAACGGCTGGATTTACATTACTTATGCTTCCACCGAGGGCGAGGGCGAAGGCGGCAACACCAAACTTATCAGAGCCAAACTCGAAAATGAAAGCCTCGTTCAAATAGAATCTCTTTACAAATGCGGTCCGAATACTACCAGAGGGCAACACTTTGGTTCCAGAATTGTGTTTGACAACGCCGGTTATCTGTATTTCTCGGCAGGGGAACGTGGTAATCATTTTGTAAATCCGCAGGATATTAAAAGAGACAACGGAAAAATCTACCGCCTTAATGACGATGGCAGTATCCCAAAAGACAATCCCTTTGTAGGACAAGCTAATGCCAAAGAAGCGATTTATTCTTACGGACACCGCAATCCGCAGGGACTGGCTAAAAATCCCGTGACTGGCGCTATTTGGGAAAATGAACACGGTCCACAAGGTGGTGACGAAATCAACATCATCAAAAAAGCAGCTAATTACGGCTGGCCGGTGGTGACTTACGGTATCGATTATGACAACAGCGTTATCAGCAACATCCAACAAAAAGAAGGCATCGAAGATCCTCTTTATTACTGGGCACCTTCTATTGCTCCTAGTGGCATGGCTTTCGTAACCAGCAACAAATACCCGGAATGGAAAGGACATTTATTGGTAGGATCGCTAAAATTCCAATATCTGGAATTGGTAAAATTAGAAGGGAACAAAGTCATTGGCCGACAAAAAATCGCGACAAATGTTGGTCGTTTGCGCAATGTAACACAAGGTCCTGATGGCTACATCTACATGGGCGTAGAAGGAAAAGGAATTGTAAAAATTATACCCAACTAAATTACAGTAAATCAGATTTTACGAGCTATTTAAAAAGTTACCGCAGATTCGCAGATTTTTTATAATAATTTGCGAATCTGCGGTAAAAAAACTGAAGCAGTGCTTCAACAAATTAAACCTAATTAGATTAACATGCTATTTACTAAAATAAATATTGGCGTAAGCTTATTACTTCTGGGTGGTTTGTGTTTTTCAAATCCAACCACTTTTAGCAGCTCAGAAAATGAGTATTTCGCTATCACACAACAACAAACACCTTTACAAAAAAGCATCGCCCGTGGTAAAGAGGTTTATACTGATTTTTGTATCCAATGCCATATGGCAACAGGAAAAGGTAACGGAACGACTTTTCCACCTCTGGATGGTTCCGACTGGTTGAAAAACAAAAGAACACAAAGCATTCATGCAGTCAAATACGGTCAGAAAGGTGAAATTATCGTCAACGCAAAAAAATACAACGGCATTATGCCTCCCGCGGGTTTAAGCGATGAAGAAGTTGCCGATGTGATGAATTATGTAATGAATTCCTGGACGAATAAAACGAAAAAAATGGTTACAGCTAAGGAAGTAGCTTTGTTGAAACCTTAATTTTCTTTTTTGATCAAGCAAAAAAGAAACAAAAAAAGCATTACTATTTTAAACCATTAAGAAATTAAGATTCATTAAGTATTGCGCTTAAATCCCTTAACTCCTTAATGGTTTATCTTTTTGAAAAATCTCAACAGTCAAAAATTAAAGTTAATTCATTTTAAACCATTAAGAAATTAAGATTCATTAAGTATTGCGCTTAAATCCCTTAACTCCTTAATGGTTTATTTTCTAAAATTTCAATGGTTTAATCCTGATACAACAAAGCATCTAATTGAGCGTCTCTGCCATAAAGGTCATCATAAAAATGCAGCACATCATATTCATCCACCCAAGCGGTAAAATAGGCTAAATGGATAGGAATTTCGTTTTTTAACACACCAATCGATTCCTCTTTTCTATTCATGGCCCAGTCAATACAATCAGCTGGCCAGTCGGGGTCGTCTTTCAAAATAAGATGCGCTAATTCACGGGATTTTTGCAAATTGATACATCCATGACTGTACGCCCGATAATCCAAATCAAACAAGGCTTTAGACGGCGTATCGTGCAGGTAAATATCATTGCTGTTTGGAAAAAGAAATTTCACTAATCCCATGGAATTTTGTGGTCCGGGTCTTTGTCGCACATCGCCATTATTCCATTCCATATCCCGGGATTCGAGGTAATTTTTATCCCTACTCATTCCGCTTACTATTTCTGAATCAATTATACTTTGGGGTACATACCAATACGGACTAAAAACAATTGTACTGACACAGGCACTAAAAATTACGGTTTGCATTAAATCCTGACCCACCACAACATTAGATTCCAAAACCCGCTGCCCATTTTTAAAATAATTCAGTTTAAATGCAGGAATATTAACCATAAGATATTCATCGGCCTTATCCAGTTCCGGATCAATCCATCGGCAGCGTTCCATATTTAGTACTATTTTTTTAATGTAATGCTGAACTGGCAAATTCAATTGCTTAATATGTTGCGGACTTATAAAATAATTGGGATAATAACCCATTCTTTTTTTATACCGCAATACGGCATTCATTAATTCATGATCATACAATTGACTTTGGGAATCATTTTCTAAATCGCCAATGATATACAATCGGTTCCTGATTTGACTTATCGTTCGGCAACTGTCATAGGGTTTATAATTCTGAATGGTCGAATCGTATTCAATCGTCTTCCATTCTCCTTTTTTTTCAATCTCGCGGTATTTGTTTAAAGCCGAACGCAATTTGTAATATTGACTGAATTGGTATTTTTCTGCACGATCTAACAACTTGGGATTCTCTAATAACGCATCCAGAAATTCATTATAATTCAAATCTTTTCCTTGTAAAAACCACCCTGTTTTTTGCAACTGAATCCTATTAAAATCATCATATACCATTTGTACATAATACACATAAAGCACAGATAACATGATTTCTGTTTCATTATAAGACAGCGGATGCAAAGCGGTATTCGAATCAAAAATTCCCTCTATGATTTCTCGATAGTCGATACAGCCTTCAA
The DNA here is from genome assembly GCF_038289905.1 of Flavobacterium flavipallidum. Classification (NCBI taxonomy): domain Bacteria; kingdom Pseudomonadati; phylum Bacteroidota; class Flavobacteriia; order Flavobacteriales; family Flavobacteriaceae; genus Flavobacterium; species Flavobacterium flavipallidum. The sequence goes on from NZ_JBBYHU010000020.1 coordinate 33,481, forward strand.
CGGCTTCCTCTTCTAACGAATTGGCTTTAGAATATAACAGCCGGGCAAGCGGAAGCAATTCGCAATCTGCATTGAACCAAATGGAATTGAATTTTCGGTTCGAATACAAGGAAGCAACCTTAGACTGATAGGGTTGTAAATTAGCATACTTTTTAAAAAAAGAAGTAATGAGCCAATGGTTAACAACAATTCCCGAAGCAGAACCCTCAGATGGCTTAGAAGTCAATGCAAAAGCCACATACTCTTTTGTATAAAAAGCGAATGAAGGAGATGAAAAGCGAATTAAAACAACTATAACGAACAAAGTAATTTTCCTCATAGTATCTTATTTTGAATTAAAGATAGCAAACAATTGGTTTTCAAACAAAAAAAACAGCCATCCAAAAGAATCTAAAAACACAAAAAAATCTTGTTTTTTTTACACATTGAATGAAAATTATATAACAAAGTGGTTCCATAAAAAGTTACATTTGTATAAAACCCAAATGCCCTGTTTTATGAAAAAATATACTCTGGCAAGCCTACTCAGCCCTTTTTTATTTTTGTTTTTTTCCAATTGTAAACAAAACGAATTCAATACCGAAAAAACTATTGCCAAAGACAGCGTAGCGACAAAAGTGACTCAGGTAAAAAAGAAAGCTATCACCGCCATTGACACCGCCGACTATAACCGAAGAATGATTGCCCTAAGTAACAAAGACACTACCGGAAGATGGCCGGTTAAAACGCCTTATCCTTTGCCGGGCGCGCTATTACCATATAACCGAATCATTGCTTTTTACGGAAATTTATATTCTAAACGAATGGGCGTTTTAGGCGAATACCCAAAGGCCGAAATGATTGAAAAACTACAAGGAGAAGTGGCCAAATGGAAGGCCGCCGATTCTACTGTCAATACCATTCCTGCCTTGCATTATATTGCCGTTTCTGCTCAGGGCGCTCCGGGTGCGGCTAATCGTTACAATATGCGAATGCCTTTTAAACAAATCGATACCCTTTTAAATTGGGCAAAACCTATTAATGCACTGGTTTTCTTAGATATTCAGGTGGGACACAGCACGGTGAAAGAAGAAGTAAGCCAACTGGTCGATTACCTTGCACTACCCAATGTTCATTTAGGAATTGATCCTGAATTTTCAATGAAAGAAGGACATGTTCCCGGTAAAAAAATTGGGACTTTCTCAGCCGATGATATCAATGATGCCATTGATATTTTGGCAAAAATTGTGCGTGAAAAGAAACTAGCGCCAAAAGTTTTGGTTATACACCGTTTTACTCAAGGTATGGTGACAAATTATAAAGCCATTAAAAAAGTTCCCGAAGTTCAGATTGTGATGGACATGGACGGTTTTGGTAGTCAGGTTTTAAAACGTTCTACTTATTTGAGATATATTTTTAGAGAACCGGTTCAGTTTACGGGTTTTAAATTGTTTTACAAAAACGACAACTGGAACGACTGGAAAATGTACACTCCGGAACAATTACTGCAGTTTACTCCAAAACCAATTTACATTCAATACCAATAATTGTAACGAATTTACAGAATGAAAAAATGGCTATTTCTAGGAACTTTTGGGCTATTTTTAGCCTTCTCCTGCCAGGAAAAAAAGAGCACTACAACTGAAAAAAAAGTTGACACAACTGCTAAAAAAATAATAACTGCTCCAAAAGAGCAAACCCAATTAATTGCTAACGATGCTACTGCTATTTTGGCTAGAAAAGAAGTGCCTATTTTGTGCTATCATAATATCAAAGATTTTGCAGCATCGGCAGGTGAAATGACCAAAACTTATACGGTAAAACCTGCTCTTTTTGCAGAACAAATGAAAGCCTTATCCGATGCGGGTTATCATAGTATTTTACCGGACCAATTGTATGACTATTTGGTATACAACAAAGCTTTACCGGAAAAACCGGTCATGATTACTTTTGATGACACCAGAGGCGAACAGTACAGCATTGGCGCAGCCGAAATGAAAAAAAACAATTTCAAAGGCGTTTTCTTTGTGATGACTGTTTCCATCAATCGCCCGAATTATTTAAGCAAAGAAGATATTAAAGCACTCTCTGATTCCGGACATAGCATTGCGGCCCACACCTGGGACCATCATATGGTTACCAAATATGCAGGAGAGGATTGGAACACCCAATTGGTTAAACCAAAAGCCAAATTGGAAGAAATTATTGGAAAACCCATTAATTACTTTGCTTATCCTTTTGGATTATGGAATAAGGAAGCCATTCCTGAAATTAAAAAAAGTGGTTATAAAATGGCTTTTATCCTTTCGACCAAAAGAGATTCCATCGAACCACTTTTCACCATCAGACGCATGATTGTATCTGGAACATGGTCTACACCACGCATGATGGAAGCTATGGATGCTACTTTCAAAAATGCGAAATAACATTTTTAGATTTTAAAAACACAAAACACAGATTTCATGGATTACACAGATTTTTTTAAATAACAGAAGAGAATCTGTGTAATCCATGTTATCTGTGGCATAAATAATAATCTATCTGTAAGCTGAATAATTTGGAAATAGTGACTCTTATATACCAATTCAAAACCATTTCTCAAAATCTGTGAAAATCAGTTTAATTCCTCTCATCTGTGTTCCTATACTCTACAGCCTCACTATTGATTTTACTGTTGAGAAATTTTAAAAAAAATGAATTTTAAAAACACTATTTCTTAAAAAACAGTACAGCAAAAAACGAATATTACATTAATTATATTATTATTATTCAAAACAAAATATCATACTGTAAATTTTATTAAATTAGCCTAAACACTGTTTTATTTTTAACCAAATATGGTTTTTGTTAATTTTTCAATAATTGCACATGATAAATTTAGCACCTAAATTAAACCCAAAAGGATGGGATGAAATGTTTTCCAAAGATGGAGTAAGAGAGGCTTACAAACAAGTCATGCAAACATTAGAAAGTTTGAATATTGACAAATTAAATATTAAGCAAAAGCAGGCTTCGGATATTTTCATGAATCAAGGGATTACATTTACGGTTTACAGCGATGATAATCAAGGAATAGAACGCATTTTCCCTTTTGATATTATTCCCAGAATCATCACTAAAAACGAATGGCTCGAAGTTGAAACCGGAATTGCTCAGCGTTTAAAAGCATTAAACTTATTTCTTGAAGACATTTACAATGAACAACTAATTGTAAAAGAAGGAATCATCCCTGCATCATTAATTGCATCTTGTCCGCATTATTTACCGGAAGTTCACGGTATAAAAGTGCCGCATGATATTCATGTTCATATTGCCGGAATCGACCTGATAAGAGGCGAAAAAGGAGAATTTTATGTATTGGAAGACAATTTAAGGTGTCCCAGCGGAGTGAGTTATATGCTGGAAAACAGAGAAATTACGAAGCGTATTTTTCCGGAAATGTTTAGAAGCAATAATGTTAGTATGGTCGTAAACTATCCGATGATTTTACAAAATATTTTAGTTTCGCTTTCGCCAAGAGCGGTCTCAAAACCTAATGTAGTTTTATTAACTCCGGGTGTATACAATTCGGCTTATTATGAACATACTTTTTTAGCAAGGCAAATGGGAATTCCGCTTGTTGAAGGACGTGACTTAGTGGTAAATAATCACAAAGTATACATGAAAACAACTTCAGGATTACAACAAGTGGATGTAATATACCGTCGTATAGACGATGATTTCTTAGATCCGCTAGTATTCCGCCCAGATAGTGCCTTAGGTGTACCCGGATTGATAAGTGCCTATAAAATGGGCAATGTAGCGCTGGTAAACGCAGTAGGTAATGGTGTTGCCGATGATAAAGCAATCTATGCTTATGTGCCACAAATGATAAAATACTATCTCAACGAAGAGCCTATCCTGAAAAATGTACCAACTTACCAAATGGAAAATCCTGAAGAACGTGAATTAGTTTTTGCCGATATAGGAAATATGGTCATCAAAGAAACCAATCAGAGTGGTGGCTACGGAATGATTATGGGTAACAAAGCGACCGACGAAGAATTAGAAAATGCCAAAATAGCAATTTTAAAAAATCCAAGAAATTTTATTGCCCAACCCATTATTCAATTAAGTACCGTGCCTTGTTTTATAGATGGCGAATTAAAATTACGCCATGTAGATTTAAGACCTTATGCTTTGTGTGGTCCTAATGGTGTAGAAATTGTTCCGGGCGGACTAACCCGTGTAGCACTCACTGAAGGCTCACTAGTGGTAAACTCTTCGCAGGGTGGAGGTAGTAAGGATACCTGGATTATGAAATAACAACAATCTATTTTGTTTTTTAAACTTATACAAAAATTATTATGGAAGTAAATATGCTCAGTCGTGTAGCAGATGGGATGTTTTGGCTTAACCGATATATGGAAAGAACAGAAGGAATGCTACTTACCTTGCATACCCTCTATCTTTTATCTTTTGATCAGGAAACCGATGATTTTATGGGATACAAACCTTTATTAGGTTACTATACTAATTTATCCTATGAGCAAATCATAGAACACCAACATGACACTAACTTTGTATTAAAACACATTTTATGTGATCGTGATAATCAAAACTCTGTTCGTAATCTCATTACAAAAGCCAGAGAAAATGCAAGAGGAGCACAGGATAAAATTACCAAAGAACTTTGGCAGCATATTAATTCTATGTACCATTTTATTAACGAACCTGACCTACCTAGCCGACTCGAAACTCCTGAAGCACTTACTATTTTAGGAAAACTTAATAATGACTGTTTGCTTTATAATGGAATTTTTCATGTAACTATGCCAAGAGGTCAAGCCTGGTGTTTTTCAAGTATAGGTAAACACATCGAGAGATGTTTACAAACTATTTCGATGACACAAACCTATTATGCTCCTATCGAATACGATTTGAACGGAAAAAATGACTTATTATACTGGAGAAAATTATTACTATCCTTATCCGGTTATGAATTATATCTTAAAAGTTACAGCAATATTCCTCACAATCGTAAGGTAATCCAACATGTCATTTTTAATCCTGATTTTGCACATTCAATCATATTTACCTTAGGTCTAATCAATACCTATTTAGACTGTGTATTTAAAAATAATAATTCGGCTGAAGCCCTTACCATGCGCAATCAATTTGGTCGTTTGAAAAGCTCAATTGAATATACAGATCATCAAAACTTAAGCAATCAACAATTACAGCAAATACTTCAAAATACAAATGATAAATTAATCGAATTCTCAATGGATTTTTCAAAATTATTTTTCTCCTATACCTAAAAAAATGGCTGTTTTCAATATCCTGCATATTACAAAATACCAATATAACTTTGCAGTTAAAGAAAGCAGCAATGAGATTCGATTGTTTCCCCACAATTTTGAAAATCAAGATGTTCTTCATTATGATTTAATGATTTCTCATTATCCTGAAGTAACATATTCTAACGATTATCATGGCAACAAAGTGGGACATTTCAATATATTGGAAGCTCATGATGAAATGATTATTCAGTCAAAAATGCTGGTTCGTATTAATCATTCACTTAAAATTCCTGAAATTGACGATACAAAAGTTTCAGCAATCGACTTACATAATGATATTTATCTTTTACGTCTTAGCTATCCGGAAAAAATAAAAAAACAAGCCGAAATAGAGGCGATTTTAAAAGAAATTCATTTTGAAGAAAAATCCATAATAGACATCGCCTATGCCTGCAATCAATATGTTTTCAACAACTTTGAGTATACCAAAGGAATTACCAATGTCGAAACTACTGTTGACGAAATTTTAGGTCATAAAAAAGGAGTTTGTCAGGATTTTGCACATGTGCTTTTACAACTTCTACGAACTGCCGGTATCCCATCAAGATACGTAAGTGGTTATATTTGTCCCAACGAAAGTGGCATGAGAGGAGAAGGTGCTACCCATGCATGGGTGGAGATCTACACCCCAAAACAAGGTTGGCTAGGCATTGATCCTACCAATAATATCTGGACAATGGACAATCATGTCAAATTATCGGTGGGAATGAATTTTAAGGATTGTTCACCTGCCAAAGGGAGCTTTAAAGGATTGGCACAACAAACTCTTTCCGTGAGTGTTCAAATTGGTTATGAAGACGGAAGACATATTCAAGAAATCAACGATGTTGCATTACAAAAAAATTCTGTTGTATTTGAATTACAGTCAAATCACACCGAACAACAACAGCAATAATTTTTTCGAAAAATTTCAAAACATAAAAAAAACGAATCAGAAAATTTGATTCGCTTTTTATCTTTTATGTCAACCTGAATTAGTTAGCTAACCAACCCTGAGGGTTCATATACGTGGTATTTTGCAACAATAAAAACTTAATTACTGTTTTACCGGTATCACCACTGGTTCTAATTCTGCCCAGATTTTGTTTAATACCTACTTTGTCCCCTTTAGTTACATTAACAGTACTTAAGTTTTGATAAATGGTAAAATAATCACCATGCTGAATCATTACTGCCTTGTTTACAGGTGATAAAACCATCACACTCGCCACTTCTCCACCAAAAACAGCTCTGGCATGAGCACCTTCATTAGTGGTGATTTCAACTCCACTATTATGAACCACCAAAGTGTTATACACCGGATGCGGTTGATCTCCATATCCTAAAGAAATAAATCCTTTTTCTACCGGCCAAGGCAATTTCCCTCTATTGGCTCTAAAGCTATCGGCAACTAATTTATCATCCGGAGTCATTTCAATTCTTGAAGAAGAAACCGGACCTCTTGAAACCGTTTCTCTAACTTCCTTCTCTTCTGTTGCGGATGTTTTTTCTTTAGACGAACCTTTTTTGGTTGCTGAAGCTTTTGATTTTTCGGCAGCGGCTAAGGCTGCAGCTTTAGCGCGTTCAGCAGCTGCTTTTCTATTGGCTTCTGCAATGGCTTCACGAATCAAACGGTTAATTTGAGCATCAATAATTTTAGATTCGCGCTGTTTTTTTCGAATTTCAGAAACAATTCGGTTTTTATCTTTTTTAATCTGATTAACCAATTTTTCCTGCTCTTGTTTTTCTTTCAAAAGCGACTGTCTTTCTTTTTCGTTCTCGGCAATTAACTTTTGCTTTTCTATTTTTTGAACTTTTAATTTTTCGTTATACTTAATCAGTTCTGTTGATTTAGCATAAATCTCCTCACCCTGCGATTTTCTAAAACTAGTATATTGCTTTAAATATTGAACTCTTTTATAAGCCTGCAAAAAATTCTCTGAGGAAAGAATAAACATCGCTCTGCTTTGCTCTGAACGGCTTTTGTATGAATTCAAAATCTTCTTAGCATAATCTTCTTTAAGTACATTCAATTCTCTGTTGAGCTTATTGATTTGAAGTTGATTACGATACATATCATCTGCCAAAAGACGCTTTTGCTTTTCGGTAGTATTAATCAGGGTTTCTTTCAGCTTGATTTTATTTTTTTGAATCAAAAAAACATTCATAGCCGATTTTTCCTTTGATTTGACGTTTTGCAACATCTTCTCATTTTCTCTGATTTCTCTTTGAATTTGCGCTTTGCGTTGTTCTAATTTTTCTTGTTGCGACTGACTCCACATTACTGAAGTCAAGCAAACAAATAACAGACTAAGGAAATATTTTGGCATCTTAAAAATTTTCTTTGTTGCAAATTTACTTAATTAATATTCTTTTGTAACCATCAGGAACACTATATGGGAAAGAAAGTTCTTCATTAAATGAAACAGAGTTATAATTTAAGTTAATTTCCGATTTTCCTTTTGGCTGTGAAGTTTTAATTTCAATAGTTGCCGGCAAATTAGCTTCTTTATGAGCCACTCGTTCCGGATAGGAAATTTGAATGTTTCTATTTTCGGCCTCCTGAGTAACTTCCTGTTTATTTACGCTAAAATCATTGGAATTAAAATAAAAACTTTTTTTTGTGTTTCCATTTTTAGCATCGTCCAAACGATAAAGATTGTCCATCAAAATTTCGGTATATTTTCCTTTGTTCAAATCGTCCAAAGCTTCGCCCACTAACATATTTTGAATTTTACTGTAATCCAAATCAGTTCCTAACCACTGACTCAAAGCACTAAAATCGCCTTCAAAATAAGTTCCTTTTACTTTTTCGTAATAACTTACCGATGTAGGCGTGATAGAAGCTTTTGCCATTGTAATACCCAGAAAACGAAGACTCACTAAAATTTGTTGGTCTTTCTTAATTCTGATTTCGGCGGCTACATTTTGTGCTTGTTTGTCATCGGCATAACGCGCATTGGCTTTAATGTATAATGTAGAAAAGTCGTTTTTATTGCTGTAATGATTGTCAATTATTTTACTTGCTTTCATATAATCAACTGGTTCTGTAACGGTTGCCGAAGTAACTATGGCTTTAGGCTTACAGGAAACCATAAAAATGACTACTAAGAGTACTAAGAATTTCTTCATTTTATTTTTGTTTTTTTAATAATTGATCGGCTTTAGAAAAGTAAAATACCTTTTTATTCATATCTCCTAATCCGTTATAAGCTTCTCCTAATTGAATATTATAATTGATTTCTAATGTTACATCCTCTACTACATAATCCATGCCTATTTCTAAAGTATCCTTAGCTTTTTTGAACTGTTTCAACTGATTGTAAGCTAATCCTGCGTAAAAGTAAAATTGTGGTTGTGCCGGAAATAACTCGGACATATCACTAGCCATTTTAGCCATTTTATCAAATTCAGAAGATTGCTTATAGACATCCATCAAAAGCAAAGTCGATTCTACATCTGGATTAGTGCTTTTTTTAAGTCCTAACTCATAATATTTTTCGGCTGCTTTCCACTGCTTTTTATTATGGTAAAATTTACCAATTTCTTTCGCAACATTAACATTAGGATCAGTATCAAAATACGAAATGGCTTTGTCTAAATCGGCAGTAAATTCCGGATGAGTATTTACATAAATGAGAAACTCATTAAAAATTCGATGCTTTATTTTGCTGTCAATTTTAGTGCTTCCCAAAACAATATTCATCGCTTTGATTGCTTTTTCACTTTCATTAGCCACAAGATAATTTTTAAACAAACTCACCTGAGCCCATTCGGAATTGGGAATTTCTCTTTCCAATTTTCGAGCGGTTTCCAGTACTTTTTCTAAATCGTCCTTTTTGGAATACAAATAAATCAGCGAAATATAATTTTCTTCGACTTTTGGGTTTTTATTAATTTGATCAACGAGATTTGTTATTTCGGCATCTTGAAATTTTCCTTGAGATAAAATTTGGAGTTTGTAATTTTCTCTCCTTTCTGATTTCCCAACCGTTTCATTCAACTCATTGATAAGTGCCAAAGCTTTATCAAATTCACCTGTATTCATGTAGAGTGAAGTTAAATCTTCTTTAAATTTTGAATCTAAAGGAATGAGTTTATTAATGATTTTAACAGCATCCGTATAATCTTTGGTCGCATAATCCACATCATACATTCCTATCAAAAACCATTTATTCTTAGGATCTAAACTATTGGCTTTTTCAAATGAAGTATAGGCGTTTTTATAGTCTTTTTGAGCCAGATAATTTCTTCCTATTTCATGGTAAACTGTTGGATTATTATTATCAATCTTCAAACAACTTTCTAAAGCAACAATTGCCTTATCGTAGTTTTCAATTGCCTTTTGCTTTAAAGCTTCGTAAAAATAATCCTGAAATTTATTCTCCGGTAGTTTAATAGTTTCTGGTTCCGTTTGTCCCCATGACAAAGCCGTATTGCATAGCAAAACAACTATTATCTTAAAAAAAACAAACTTTTTCATCTTTGACTACCAAATATTAAAAAACCGAAAATCACCATTAAGAAAGTAAGATCCTTTATACTTAAGCAACTTCATTTCTTAACGGTGAATGTTTTATTTTATTCTAAATTATTCTAAAACAGAATAATCACCTATGCTAATACTTGTAAAATTACCATCAAAACTGGCGTGATTTCCAATCATGGCATTATCCAGATTAGCGTTTTTTATATGTGCATGCGTTTGAACCAAACTGTTTTTAATACTACTGTCAATTACGTGGCAGCCATTTCCTAAAGAAACATTTGGACCAACAGTTGCATTAATTAAGACCACATCATCACCTATAAAACAAGGCTCAATAATCGTGGAATTCTCCAATTTTACTTTTGGAGAAACTAAACTTTCTTTGTCCTCGGCAAGGAAAGCAAGCATTCGCGAATTGGTTTCCACCGTTACATTTTTGTTCCCGCAATCCATCCAGGCAGTTACTTCACCTGTTTTAAAGATTTTTCCGTTAGCCATCATGTTTTTGATACCATCGTTAATTTGGTATTCACCACCATTTTGGATGTTATTATCTAAAACATTTTGCAATTCCTGTTTTAATACAGCGATATCTTTGAAATAGTAAATTCCGATTACAGCCAAATCACTAACGAATTCTTTTGGTTTTTCTACCAATTCGATGATTTCATTTTTCTCATTTAATTTTACCACACCAAAAGCTTCCGGATTTTCAATTTGTTTTACCCAAATTACCGAATCAGCTGTTGGATCCAATTCAAAATCGGCTCTGATTAAAGTATCAGCATAGGCAATTACTGCAGGACCTGAAAGCGAATCTTTGGCACACATAATAGCATGACCTGTTCCTAAAGCTTCATTTTGGTAATAAATTGTTCCTCTTGCTCCAAGTTTTTCGGCAATAGCAATTAAATCCTGCTCTACTTTTTCACCAAAACTTTCATGGATAATAAAAGCGACTTCTTCTATTTCCTGATTTAGAACTCCGGCAATGTCTTCTACTAATCGGTGAACGATTGGTTTTCCTGCAACCGGAATTAAAGGTTTAGGAATGGTTAAGGTATGTGGGCGAAGACGCGAACCACGTCCTGCCATTGGAACGATTATTTTCATATTTCATGCCCGCGTATGCGGGTATCTTTTAAATTAAACTTTATTCTCTTATTTTATTAAAATTGAAATTCCAATTTAAGCTTATATCCATCCATGTTGGATTCATATCTTCTATTAAATTTACCTTCCAATCTCTTTTCCATTTTTTTAATTGTTTTTCTCTTTTTGTAGCATCAAAACCATTTTCCCATTCTTCAAAATAAATTAACTTATCACAATTATATTTTGCCGTAAAAGAATTTGAATAAACTTTTAGTTTATGTTCTTTAACCCGTTCTATTAAATTATCTGTTACTCCAATGTAAATTACTCCTTTATGTTTATTTGACATCATATAAACAAACCATAACTTCATTTTAATAATTTAATTTATTTTAAAATTTCCTGCTTCGAAAAAAGTTTTATTGCTTCCTATATTGAACACAAGATTCCTGCTTTCGCAGGAATTATTTTGCTTCCTAAATTGAACATAAGATTCCTGTTTTCACAGGAATTGTTTTGCTTCCTATATTGAACACAAGATTCCTGCTTTCGCAGGAATTATTTTGCTTCCTAAATTGAACATAAGATTCCTGTTTTCACAGGAATTATTTTACTCCTGTACTGCCAAAACCGCCTGCTCCTCTTGATGTTTCAGTTAATTCTTCCACTTCAATCCATTCGGCACGTTCGTGCTTAGCAATAATTAACTGGGCAATTCTCTCTCCGTTTTGAATTTCAAATGCCTGATTAGATAAATTCACTAATATTACTCCTATTTCTCCGCGATAATCGGCATCGACGGTTCCAGGGCTGTTCAATACGGTAATTCCGTGTTTGGCAGCCAGTCCGCTTCTGGGTCTTACCTGTGCTTCAAACCCTATCGGCAATTCGATAAAAAGACCTGTCTTAACGATAGTTCTTTCTAAAGGTTGTAATACAATCGATTCGGTTAAATTTGCTCGCAAATCCATTCCTGCCGAAGCTATGGTTTCATAGTTAGGTAAAGCATGTTGCGATTTATTGATGATGTTTATTTTCATTTTCTAAATATTATAAAAATCAAATAGCTGCTTAAATAGCTATTTGTTTTTCGATTTAAGAATTCCCATTAAAGTTGCTTTCTCGTTGTGGTAAATAAAATACAGGAACAATAATAATAAACTTATTCCAACAAAATAATTTTCTCTAAAATAATAAAAGGAAATCACTGAAAACAAAATAGATACCCCCATGTAACCTCCTATTTTTTGGAAATCATAAGGAATTGGATAATATTTATTACCCAAATAATACGAAATCAGCATCATGCTTCCATAAGCTGCCAAAGTTGCAATTGCTGAACCCACATAGCTCATGGAAGGAATCAACAAAAAGTTTAAAACCAAAGTAATAATAGCGCCAACAATGGAAATATAAGCTCCCACATAAGTCTTATCAATCAATTTGTACCAAACAGAAAGATTCGTATAAATTCCCAAACAAAAGTTGGCCAAAATAATCAAAGGGACTACTTTCATCGCTACCCAATACGAATCGTCGCGGATCATGATAAATTTGAATACATCAGCAAATACAATCACACTTAACATAATGAATGAACCGAATATGACAAAATACTTGGTTACCATCGCATAGGTTTGTGGTGCATTTTCGTTTTTAGCATGACTAAAAAAGAAAGGCTCAATCCCAAGTGTATAAGCCGTACGGTATAAAACCATAAACAAACCTAACTTATAACAAGCCGAATAAACCCCTACTTCATCATCGGCGATACTTTTAGGCAATAATTTGGATAATAAAATTTTATCAAATTGTTCATTGATGGCAAAGGCAATTCCGGCAACTAAAATTGGTAATCCGTAAACCATCATTCGTTTCCATAAACTAAAATCAATTTTCCATTTCAGGAAAACATAATCTGGTGATAAAACTACAAATGTCATCAGGCTGGCAATAATATTAGCCAAGAAAATATAGCCTACTTGGAAATTTTCAATGTAAAAAGAACTCGCAATTCCTGAAGGATTATACGCTGCTAATTTTGGCAAATACACCAAAAAAAGTACACTTAGCAAAAGATTCACCAAAACATTTCCAATTTTGATGATGGCATACATGATAGGTCTTTGTAACGCTCTTAATTTTGAAAAAGGAATAATAACCAAGGCATCTAAAACCAAAATCCAAATGGAATAGGTAATATACTGAGTGTCTATCCCTGACCATTCGGCTAAAGTAGTTCGGAATAAAAGGGCTGCAACCAAAAACATAATAGTTGTCCAAAAAATGGAAACCATTGAAGTTTCTACAACCGACTGTTTATTGTCTTCTTTGTTGTAAAATCTAAAGAAAGCCGTTTCCATTCCATAAGCCAAAATCACATTGAAAAAAATCATCCATGCAAAGATGATGGTCACTTTTCCGTATTCATCCTTTGGAAGTAAATCAGTATATAAAGGCACTAACAGGAAGCTAAACATCCTGGGAACCACCGTAGCAAGTCCGTAAATAGCCGTTTGTTTAAAAAGATTTTTATATAAACCCAAAGTGTATTGTCTTAATGCATTTCTAGAAACAAAAATAACTAAATCTTTGATTTAATCAGCCTAGGAAATTAGTGATTCTGTTCTTTTTATAAACAGTCAGGCAAAAAAAATAGCCACGTGAATAACGCGGCTATTTTTATATAGGAAAATAAACTTATCTATTAAGCATTCAAGGCTTCAGCACCACCTACGATTTCTAAGATTTCATTAGTAATCGCAGCCTGACGAGCTTTATTATATGTTAATTTCAATTGATTTCTCAATGCAGTTGCATTATCAGTTGCTTTGTGCATAGCTGTCATACGCGCACCGTGCTCAGAAGCAAAAGAATCACGGATTCCTTTGTACAATTGTGTTTTTAATGATTTAGGGATCAAAGTCAACACGATTTCTTCTTTTGATGGTTCGAAAATATAATCAGCAGCAGCTACATTTAAATCTGATTTAACAGGAGCTAATGGTAAAAATTGCTCTGTTTGAACAATTTGAGTAGCAGCATTTTTAAATTGATTGTAAATCAATTCGATTCTGTCATACTCACCAGCAACGAATTTTTGAGTTAATGTTTCAGCAATAGCTGCCACATTATCAAAAGTTAAATCATCAAAAACAGTACTTTGGTTAGCAATTACTGTATTGGTTTTGCTTAAAACATCATTTCCTTTTTTACCAATAGCAAAAACATCAACTTGTTTACCAGCATAAAATGTTGCACGATTTTTAACTTCTTTAATTACATTAGAATTAAAAGCACCACACAAACCTCTGTTTGAAGTTATCGCTACTAATAAAACCTTTTTTACTTCGCGTTGCGTAGTATATTCTTCTCCAATTCCTCCGTCAAGAGTTGCAGAAAGACCTTGTAATAATTCCGTTAATTTTTCGGCATAAGGGCGCATGGCTGTAATTGCATCCTGAGCTTTTTTAAGCTTGGCTGCAGATACCATTTTCATCGCCGATGTGATTTGCATCGTAGATGAAACGGAAGTAATTCTATTACGGATTTCCTTTAAATTTGCCATTTATTTTAAGTATTAAGACTTAAGTATCAAGTATTAAGTACCATAATCTTGATACTTAATACTCCCTACTTAGTACTTTTTAGTTATATTTTGCAGAAACTTCTTTCGCTACAGCTTCGATTACATCTGTAATTTCGTCTGTTAATTTTCCAGCTTTCAAAGCATCAAGAGTTGGTCTGTGTTTAGCATTCATGAACTCTAAGAAATCTTTCTCGAATTCTTTAACTTTAGCAACAGGAACATTTCTCAATAAGTTTTTAGATCCAGCATAGATAATCGCTACTTGGTCTTCAACAGTATAAGGATCGTTCAAACCTTGTTTCAAGATTTCCACGTTTCTCTTACCTTTTTCAATTACGTTCAAAGTTACAGCATCCAAATCAGAACCAAACTTAGCGAAAGCTTCTAACTCACGGAATTGAGCCTGGTCTAATTTTAAAGTACCAGATACTTTTTTCATTGATTTAATTTGAGCATTACCTCCTACACGAGATACAGAGATACCTACGTTAATAGCAGGACGAACGCCAGAGTTGAACAAATCACCATCTAAGAAAATTTGTCCGTCAGTAATAGAGATTACGTTTGTTGGGATATATGCAGAAACGTCACCAGCCTGAGTTTCGATAATTGGTAAAGCTGTTAATGAACCTCCACCTTTAACAATTCCTTTGATAGACTCTGGTAAGTCGTTCATGTTTTTAGCAATTCCGTCATCAGCGATTACTTTACAAGCACGCTCTAATAAACGAGAGTGTAAGTAGAAAACGTCTCCAGGATATGCCTCACGTCCCGGTGGTCTTCTTAACAAAAGAGATACCTCACGGTAAGCAACAGCTTGTTTAGATAAATCATCATAAACGATCAAAGCAGGACGACCTGAATCTCTGAAATATTCTCCGATAGCAGCACCTGCAAAAGGAGCATATACCTGCATTGGAGCAGGGTCAGAAGCATTAGCAGCAACGATAACTGTATAAGCCATAGCTCCTTTTTCTTCTAACATTTTTGCGATACCAGCTACAGTTGAAGCTTTTTGTCCAATTGCAACATAGATACAAAATACTGGTTTACCAGCATCATAAAATTCTTTTTGATTTAAGATCGTATCGATACAAACAGTTGATTTACCTGTTTGACGGTCACCAATAACTAACTCACGTTGTCCACGTCCAACTGGGATCATCGCATCAACAGCTTTAACACCAGTTTGTAATGGCTCAGTTACCGGTTGACGGAAAACTACTCCAGGAGCTTTTCTTTCTAATGGCATCTCGTATAATTCACCACCGATTGGTCCTTTACCATCAATTGGCTGACCTAAAGTGTTTACTACACGTCCTACCATTTGTTCTCCTACTTTAAGAGAAGCAATACGTTGTGTTCTTTTTGCAGTAGAACCTTCTTTGATTCCAGTAGATGGTCCTAAAAGTACCACACCTACGTTATCTTCTTCAAGATTCAATACAATAGCCTCAAGACCATTTTCAAATTCTACTAACTCTCCGTATTGTACATTTGAAAGCCCGTAAATACGAGCAATACCATCTCCAACTTGAAGTACAGTTCCCACTTCCTCTAGCGTAGCGCCAGATTCAAAACCTTCTACTTGCTTTCTTAATATTGCTGAAATTTCAGCAGGTTTGATTTCCGCCATCTTAATTTATAATTTAGACACTTAATGTGCAATAAAACTAGTTACTTAATTCTTTTCTTAATACTTGTAATCTGTTAGCGATAGAAGCATTGTATTGCTTATCACCTATTGTTAAAATAAATCCTCCAATAATAGCAGGATCTACAATATTTTTAATTGTTACTTTTTTATCTGATAAAGTAGCAATCTTAGCTAATACTTTAGCTTCTAAAGCTGCGTCCATTGGAATTGCAGTAGTTACTTTAGCAACCTCCATTCCGTTAGCACTATCAAATAAATCAGAATATGTTACTGCAATAGCTTCCAAGATTTCGAATCTTTTATTTTCGAATAATAAATGAAAGAAACCTTTAGTTACACCATTAACAGAAGCAAAAACTTCTAACAATGCTTTTTCTTTTACATCAACACTTGTTGTAGGGCTCTGAATAAAAGTATTTAACTCAGAATTACTTTTAATTGTTGAAGCAATTAAAATCATATCGTTATTAACCTCAGCGGCTACTCCAATAGAGTCGGCCATACTAAGGATTGCTTTTGCATAACGAATTGCTGCTCTTGTACCTGCCATAATATTAGTTTAGCTTTACGTCACCTAACATTTTCTCAACTAATTTAGTTTGAGCTTCAGTGTTAGATAATTCTTCTTTCAATAATTTTTCAGCAATGCTTAATGATAAAGTTGAAACCTGAGATTTCAATTCAGCCATAGCTGCGTTTTTCTCGCTTTCGATAGCTGCTTTAGCCTGCTCGATCATTTTTGCACCTTGAGCCTGAGCTTCCGTTTTAGCGTCAGCAACCATTTTCTCTTTCATTTCACGAGCTTCTTTCAACATAGCATCACGCTCTGCTCTCGCTTCGTTTAAGATTCTTTGGTTATCAGCTTGTAATTCCTGCATTTCTTTTCTTGCGTTTTCAGCAGATTCTAATGCATTTTTGATTCCTTCTTCTCTCTCATTAACTGCATCAAGAATAGGTTTCCAAGCGAATTTTTTCAATAAAAATATTAATCCAACAAATATTAATACTTGCCAAAAAAACAAACCAAACTCAAACTGATTAATTAACTTTTCCATTATATATAATTCTAAGTTTTATATTCTAAATTTAATCTTCTTGCATTGCTGCAATGTAATGTTTTAATTTTAAAAACAATAGTTACAACCAACCGTTGCAACTATCGTTTTTTTTTAGTTTTAATTAAGCTGCGAATAAAGCTGCGAAACCAATACCTTCAATAAGTGCAGCAGCGATAAGCATAGCTGTTTGGATTTTTCCTGAAGCTTCTGGTTGACGAGCAATAGCGTCCATAGCAGAGCTACCAATTTTACCAATACCTAAACCTGCTCCGATAACGATTAATCCAGCTCCAATAATTTGTGGAATTTCCATGATATATATATTAAAAATTAAACATTCTATTTGAAAATAGAGATTAGAAGTTTGAAGTTAGAAATAATCTACCCTCTAAATTCTAATTTCTAACTTTTAGTGGTGCCCTTCTTCTTCGTGGTGGTGTTCTGCAACAGCCGCACCAAAATAAAGTGCTGATAACATTGTGAAAATATAAGCTTGTAAGAAGGCTACCAAAATTTCTAAGATAGACAATACAAATGCTAATCCAAATGATAATGAACTTCCAATCCAGCTTTTAAAGATAAACATTAAAGCGATAATACTCATCAATACAATGTGACCTGCAAAAATATTCGCGTACAAACGAATCATTAATGAGAAAGGTTTGATGAAAATACCTAATAACTCAATTGGTGCTAAGATAATACGCATTGGTTTTGGTACACCCGGCATCCAGAAAATGTGCCCCCAATATTCTTTATTAGCTGTTAAGTTTGTAATCAAGAAAGTTAAAATCGCTAAAGAGAAAGTAATTGTAAAGTTACCTGTAGCATTAATTCCTAGCGGAGTTAATCCGAAGATATTTAAGAACAATACAAAGAAGAAGATTGTCAATAAATAACTCATGTAGTTTTTGTATTTTTTCTCTCCAATGTTTGGGATTGCGATTTCGTCACGCACATAAACTACTAGTGGTTCAAAGAAACGTCCCACACCTGTAGCAATTCCTCCATTTTTAGCGTATGATTTTGCTAAACCTGTAAAAATGAAAAACATTAAAATTGCAGCAGCAATAATTGAAACTACCGTTTTAGTGATTGAAAAATCGATAGGACGAATATTATCAGGATGTCCTGTTTCTTCGTTTTCATGAATAGTTCCAGTAGCATCTGTTTTATAGATTTTACCATCGTGGTGGTTCAATACATAATAGTTACCTTTTGACTCCGCTACTTCATGCCCGTGGTGGAATTTAGCTGAAGAGAAAATTTGTAAACCGTTATCCCATAAGATTACCGGTAATGGGAATCCCCAGTTCTCTCCTGTTTCATCATCTTGAGTTAATGAAAAATCATGAGAATCTAAAACGTGGTGATTAATGAAAGCTTTAATTTTAGATTTTAAATCAGCTGGTTCAGCATGACCTCCTTCATGGTGTCCTTCGGCTGCTACTTCGTGAGTTGCTTCTCCTTGTACTTGTAACGAATCAACTTCTTGATTTGCAAAACTAATCATTGGAAGACACGCTAAAAATGCTACTAAAATCAATCTAAGTGGTCTCTTTAAAATCACCATAATTACAGAATATGTTATATTTACGTTTCTAAAATTTGGCGCAAAGGTACATTTTTTATTTATATCCAAAAGGATATGAAAACATATTTTTTTTTACGCCCTCTTAAAGCCCCAATTTTAAGGCTTTTTGCTTAATATTCTTATAGTTACAATTGTCTCAATTGTCAAAAAAAGAATAAACATAACAAAGAAATTTATCTTCTCAAATCGTATGTCATAATGCTTAATCTTCAGAATAGGTTTCAGCAGCAAATAATACAAACCAATTTTAAAAGTAGTCAAGAGTAAAAATGACATCCCAACCTGATCAAAATTGCGTTCTTTTATCTTTAATAAAATAGAAATAATGATAAAAGAAAATAAAAAGAAGAAGGAATATAACTTTTCAAGACTGTAATAAAAAAGATGTTGATCAATTTTAAAAATATAAAAAACCAACTGATGAATTACATAAACTATTAGTACTGATACGACTAAAAAGAGATATGTTTTATAATTTTTTAAAAACATTGTATTTATTTCTGTCTAAATCTTCTTAATTAATCTTTATCCTTATTAATGTCATTAACCTGTCTTATTACATTATATAATGCTAAAAAGACCCCTATCATAACCAATATTTTATTGTAATAGATTTTAGGATGTGGATGGTTTTCATCAAGCCAGTCGCCTAAATAAGCAAACAAAAAAATAATCACTCCCATCTGGATAGGAATATTAATCAAAGCCAGCCATTTAGCTGAATTTTTTTTGTTGGGTTTCTTATCCATTTGATTCTGACTTTTGATTTCCTTTCATAGTACAGGAAGCCGAAAAATCGGCTCCGGGTTCTACGGCTAATTTACCTACAGTTGCATCACCATGAATACTTGCTTTGGATTTAACATTCAACAATTCAGCTACCTGAATATTCCCGTTAAACTTACCTTCAATATCTGCATTGTTACAACTGATATCTCCTGTAACACTTCCGGTAGGACCAATAACCAGTTTTCCTGTAGACTGAAAATTCCCAATTAATTCGCCGTCCAATCTAAAATCAGCTTTCGAAACAATATCACCTTTTATGACAGTTCCTTCAACAATTCTATTGGTTTTTCCTAAAAGGTCGGTATAGGGCTTTTCTTTTTTCTTAGTAAACATCATTATGGTTTTTTGGATTCTAAATACGAATTTAGATTTTTCTTAATCTGAATGATTTTATAATTTTCGTTAGAAATAATAATTGCCGGCGTTTCAATTTTATACGCTGGATCTTCTTTTAAAACATTCACAACGCTATTAGCATATTCCTGTGTTGTAATGCCCTGAATGATTACGAAACCATTCGTTGCATCATAAGAATTATAAGCTAAATTTAATTTTTGCGCATTTTCTGCCTGAATAAATTTGGCAATTTTATCCTCAATTGCTTTTTTATCTTTTGCAGCATTCAACGCTAATGGATAAAGAATTTTCCAATTTTTAGAATCCTTAAAATCAAAATTCATGTTTTCCAATAACGGAATTTGTTCTGCCAAAATACTACTCGCTTTCTTCCCTTCTTCAGTATTCGGATAGGTAGCGGCTACATTTTCCAAAGCCACTTTGTAAGCCGATAATCCATTAAGTTTCGCAATAGTATTTGCTTTTAACAATTCCAATTTAGAAACGACTTCTTCACCCGAAAACTGATTAATCAATCCGTCTATTTTTCCTAAAACTGCTTCAAACTCTTCATTAGTATATTGCTGATATAATTTCTTGTAAACTTCGTCAGGACTTCCTTCTTCCACCAACACATTAGCATTATTTAAAATTTGTGCATAACGCGAATCAGGATATTGGCTTACAATTTTATTTCTAATTTCCTGTGCTTTGTCATTATTGGTAATTTGGTAAATTTTATACAAATGATACAAACTAGGAAGCACTAATTTTTCTTCCGGCTGATTGGCTAATAACTGCTCTAATTTTTTAGCAGCCAAATCATATTCTTTGAACTTTTCCTTATAAATAACCCCTAACTGATAATAGGCATCGTCACGTTCTTTTGCAATGCTATCAATTGCGGTAGTTGCAGTAGGCAATTGATCGATATAAAAATTAGGATTATATCTTGGATTAAGCTCTTTCTCTTTTACAATAGAATCGGTTACTACATCTTGTTGTGCAAGTGCTGTTGAATCTTTAGGCTGAATTGCATTAGAAGCAGCAGTAGATGAAAGTCTCCAATATCCTCCTAAAGTACGTTTGCCCCAATTTTTCTTAAAAGCCACTTTCCCAAATGACACCGTATTCGGATTGTAAAAATAAAAATCAGCTTCAGCAGGAAGACTAGCCATCGATGGCGGAGCAAATGGAACTGTGGCTATCGGTTTTCCATTGGCACCTAAAGGAGCATTATCAGTTGTTGATTTATTATTTCTCTCAATATTTTTTTGTTTTTGAGCTTCTTTTTCTTCTAAGATTTTTTTAACATCGTCTGCCTTTTTAAATTTTTCAATTTGACCTTGAAAATAAGCAAGCCTTTCTGATTCAGGCATTGCCAGTACTTTCAAAATACTATCATTTCTAACTGCAATGGCTTCATAGAAAATAACTTCATCCAGATTTTTTCGCACTTTTTCAATATGAATAAATTCTCTGGTTTTAGGATTTAGTTTCACTAAAGTACTGTCATAATATTTAGAAGCCTGCAAATAACGTGCATTTCTAAAATGAATATTTCCAATATTTCTATAATTGGAAGCCATTAAATAATTATTAGACTGCGTTTTCTTTAAAGAGGCATTGTAATATTCAATAGCCTTTTCTTCTCTGGCTGTTTTATCATAAAAAACCGCCATTTGGTAATTCAAAATATCCAAATACGGACGATTTTCCCTGTTTTCTAAAAGTTTATTATATTTTTCAACAAAGGCTAATTTATCTCCGTTTTTATAATCAAACAACTGCGCTAATCTTGCCTGAGATTGCATCATGTATTTCCTGTCGGATTTACGGTTCATTTTGATTACCGCCTCATAATAAGCTCTCGCCTGATCATTTTCTCCTTTTTCCTGGTACAATTGTCCCAAAATAAAACGGTATCTGGCTTTTTCATTATTATGTCTACTAAAATTGACCGCTTTCTTCAATTTGACAATAGCACTGTCTTTTTCCTCCAAATTCAAAAAAGAAGCCGCAAGAAGTGCATTGGCATCAGCCATAACCTGTTTTTTAGGATGGGTTTCTTTGAGCATTTTAGTAATATTTTTAATTACTAAAGCATCATTTCCTAAACGCATATTGGTTTTTTCACGCCAAATTTTAGCCACATCAATTCGGCTGCTGTTAGGGTATTTATACAAAATGTAGTTAAAAGCATCCAATGCCGGAATGAATCGTTTGTCGTAATAACGGGATTTTCCTAATAACAAATAAGCTTCATCAATTTGAGAATTACGCTCTCTTCCCTGAATATTCATGGAGTGTTTCTGAATGGCTTTGGTGGCCTTTTCCTCCGCTTTAGCAAAATCAGCATTTTTTGTTGTATCCGCAACCACTAGATCATCATCAACATTCATGGGTTCAATAGCTAAGATTTCCCAAAAATCATCCTGATTACTGGCTTCAATGGCTTTAATACCTTTGTCTAAACCTATTTGTCCGTTATATAAAATATTGTATTTTGTACTTAAAGCATGTGAATTTCGAGCTAAAAAAGTATCATTTCTAGTAGAACAGGCTACCAAAACACACAAACACCCCAGGGGAATTGAATATTTAAATTTATTGGTTTTCAATGATTGGCGTTTTTATCATTAAACTTTTAAAAAAGTTTTTTAGTATATGACTGGTAAAAATACGTTTCTTTTTGAAATATAGAAATTTAAAGTCGGAAAAAGCTTGTTTCTAACAATACAATTTTAGAACAATTCAAAAACTTATAAATCAACTGATTTCAATATCAAATCCAAATTCTAAATTAGTAAAACATCAGCTTTTTTTGAGCAAAATTTAGGATATATTGTTTTATGAAGCAAAATTTGAATTTCCTTCAAAATATTCCTTAAAGAGAATATCCTAAATAATGATAGGTTTTCTATTTTTGTAGAAAATTAAAACACATGCCAAATTTTTTGAAACTCCTTATAAAAGAGGTAAAAAGAGAAACTGCCAATGCCGTTTCTATCCTTTTTAATGTGCCTGAAGAATTAAAAGAAAACTATAAATTCATTGCAGGACAATATGTAAATCTTCGATTAACCCTTGACGGAAAAGAAATTCGTCGCGCTTATTCTATTTGTTCTTCGCCTGAAAGCGGAGAATTACGCATTGCGGTTAAAGCGGTTAAAAATGGTTTATTTTCTCAATTTGCAAATAAAACATTAAAAGCCGGAGACGTAATCGAAGTTGGAAAGCCTGAAGGAAAATTCACTCTGGAACCTGAAGCTAACAAACAAAAAAACTACATCGCTTTTGTTTCAGGAAGCGGAATCACTCCGGTTATGTCTATCATCAAATCGGTTTTAAAAAGTGAGCCTAAAAGCTCCTTTGTATTGGTTTACGGAAATAAATCACCGGAAGAAACCATTTTCCACCAGGAATTACACGACTTGCATTTGCAATATGTTAGCCGCTTTTTTGTGCATTATGTATATAGCCAGGCCAAAGCTGATGATGCTTTGTTTGGTCGCATAGACAAATCGGTGGTGAATTATGCATTGAACAACAAACACGCAGCCTTAGAATTTGAAAAATTCTTTTTGTGTGGTCCTGAAGCTATGATTGATACCGTATCAGGTGTTTTGAAAGAGAAAAACGTAAAAGATTCGGCTATTAAGTTTGAACTTTTTACAGCATCAGCTCATGAGGAAATTATTACCGATTTAACCGGTCATTCTAAAATCACTATTATGGTGGATGATGAAGAAACTTCATTCGAAATGTCTCAAAAAGAAACAATCCTTGAAGCTGCTTTAAAACAGGGAATCGATGCACCTTATTCCTGCCAGGGCGGAATTTGCAGCAGTTGTCTTTGCCGTGTAACCGAAGGAAGCGCCAAAATGAAGAAAAACTCTATCCTAACCGATAAAGAAATTGCCGATGGATTAATTCTAAGCTGTCAGGCACATCCAACTTCAGATACTATTTATGTGGATTATGATGATGTGTAAATATTAAATTCCAATATTTAAATTTCCAAATTCCAAATACATGAAAACTTCTCTGAATAGAGGAGTTTTTTTGTTTTAAGAAAGTTCTTGTTTTATTATTTTAGCAAAATACTAGATATTAAGTGAAAAATAGAAAATGGATCAAACGTAGCCTTTGGGCATTAACAGCAATTTTCGTTCTAATGAATATTGTCGCAATGTTTCATTCCTATAAATTTACTCACTTTACTAACAATAAAACAGAAAAGACAAAAGCCCCAAAAAAACTAACTAATGAACAAAAAATAAGAACATTAATTTTAGGTGTCAGTAATCCAAGACCTGAAAACAAAATTATTCCAACAACTAAGTTTAAAACTATAAAATTAAAGAGTAATAAGGAAATAGAATGTTGGAGTATAAAATCAAAAAAAACTAAAGGAACAGTCATTATTTTTCACGGTTACGGTGGAAATAAATCTTCAATGCTTGATAAAGCAAAGATATTTTTAGAACTTGGTTACAACACTCTTCTTGTTGATTTTATGGGTTCAGGTGGCTCAGAAGGTGACCAAACGACAATAGGTTTTTTAGAAGCTGAACAAGTTAAAACATGCTTTGACTACTGTGCAAAAAAAGGAGAAAAAAATATTTATTTATTTGGAACTTCAATGGGATCAGTTTCAATTATGAAATCAATTAATGACTATGCAATTAATCCCAAAGGAATAATAATTGAATGTCCTTTTGGCTCAATGTATGAGACTGTTTGCGCAAGATTCAAATCAATGAACGCTCCAACTTTTCCAATGGCAGGACTTTTAGTCTTTTGGGGTGGACTACAAAACGGATTTTGGGCATTTGGACACAAACCTATTGAATATGCAAAAAAAATAAGTTGTCCGACACTTTTACTTTATGGAGCAAAAGACGAAAAAGTCAGTAGAAAAGAAATTGATAAAATTTTCAATAACTTAAAGGGATATAAAAAACTACGAATTTATCAAAAAGCAGGGCATGAAGACTACTCAAAAAAGTACAAAAGAGAATGGACACAAGATATTCAAGAATTTTTATTAACAAATAAATATAAATAAGCTAAAAGAAACATAAACAATTCAATATCAAAACATAAACACTAAACTCTTTTAATTCCTTAAATCATGAAATCCATTCGGGAAATTTTCAAGAACAATCCTTCACTTCTGGACGAACCGGAAGTACAGCAGCTTATAGACTATTGCGAAGTGTTACAGGATGAAATTGTAGAGTTTAAATTTCAGAAAACAGACAATAAAGAGCTCGCCATGCTCGATATGCTCAAAGAAGTCATTAACGGCTGTAACGCCATCGAAAAAGAGCATATAGAACATGAACGTTACGGCTATCCTGCTCCTGATTATCAGCAAACTATTTCGAATCTAAAAAGCTATATTTTGGATCGTTGTCGGGACGAAAAGATTTGGCTTTAAATCTATTGTGATAAACAAAGCGACCTTAATATGTTGTTCTGCTCTCGTTATGTGATTGCTTCGTTCCGATAGCTATCGGAACTCGCAATGACTATAAAAAAGCATTCCACAAGAACATATTCTTTTGTCTTTTAACTTCTTCTTTGTCATCACCATCGCTGTACCAATCCTTTAATTTATCTTCAAAAATAGTTTTTAACTCTTTTACATTATAGGTTTTTTTGGCGGCGACAGGTTTTATATCTGCTGCATTAACCAGTGTTACATCAACTTTGGTTGCGATATAAGAAGTATATAATCTTGGTATAGTAAGTCCTAAAATCATACCCGGCAAACCACTGATAGAAACTGGACCACCTGAAATGGTAATATCATCTGTATAAAAAGCAAATACATATACGTCGTCCATGATTTTGCCTACGGCTTTTCGACAATTGTAACCCGCTATTTCTCTGTTTTCATTAGTAATTTTCCATTCAATTTTTGGAATGCTATCGTTTGTAACAAAAAGAGTTCCTCCTATTTGTTTTTGCTTGTTCATCATTCCAGTATTAAAATTAAAATACCAGCTATTTTCTTCATCTGAATCTTTCAAATATTTTGGAATTCTGGTTTTTGGACTCCATCTGTCAAATTTGAAAATACTTTTATTATCAGCAAAAGTATAATTGAAGTAAGAAATTTTAAGATCAGAAAGGTTGTCTTTCATCATTTCACCCCAACTATCATTACTCATTGTTTTTTTAAGATTAGTACTTACTTCAAATTCAATAACCGCCTTATCCACAAATTGCTGTGCGAAAGTTGTACTTGAAAAAATTAGTGCTGTAATTATTAAATATAGTGCCTTCATAACGCTATTAAATTATTTTTTTGTTTCTCCTCCATTTTTAAAATTCCAGGTAAAACCTATCATTACATACCTTTTTAATCGGTCATTTTGTTCTTGAGAGATGGTATTGCTATATGCATTTCTTTGAATACCTATGTTTTGATTTAAAATATCTCTAATCATGATGTAGCCTGTAAACTCATCTTTTTTAAACCTTCGTTCCAATCTTGCATTCCATAACTGATTGGTTAAATTATCCTGAAAATCAATCGTTTTTTGACGTGTATTCAAATTATAATCTGTGGAAAATTTCCATTTCTCTGTAAAATAAACTCCTAAATTAAAATTCAATTCATTGGTGTTGAATGATTTTACTTCGCTATTTTGAGTCGTACTATTTCGATTATAAGAAAATCTGTTACTTAGGCTAATATCATATTTCTTTTGCTTGTATTTATATAAAGAAACTGAAAGTCCGGTGTTTAAATTCTTAGCATCACCCATTTTATCGTTGATACTAAGTACCGATTTATTAAAGTTAATATTTGGCCTAAAATCAGCAAATAAATCGATTTTCTTAATCTTAAAACCATAACCGAAATAGTAATTTGCCGAAAAATTGCCATTGGTATTTATAGGTTTAGAAACCGTTTTAGCTGTTTCAGTATCTATAGTACTACTGTAGATAATTTGGTTGGATGTTGTACTAAAAGAAAGCCCCTGATACATTTGCCTTTCGGTCAGCATATCGTAACTATTCTGATTGATGTTTATTCTATTCGTAAAAGATTGTTTTAAATCAGGATTCCCCAGAGTTTGATTAAAGAAATCCTGATTGTTTCTTAATGGTTGTAATTGTTCCAGAGAAGGCTGTCTTGTTGATCCCTGATAATCAAAACGCAAATTGCTATTACTTTTATACTTATAGGAGAAATTAGCCGACGGGAAAAAGTTAGTATAATTGCGCTTATATTCTTTAT
The DNA here is from genome assembly GCF_038289905.1 of Flavobacterium flavipallidum. Taxonomy (NCBI): domain Bacteria; kingdom Pseudomonadati; phylum Bacteroidota; class Flavobacteriia; order Flavobacteriales; family Flavobacteriaceae; genus Flavobacterium; species Flavobacterium flavipallidum. The sequence goes on from NZ_JBBYHU010000020.1 coordinate 60,646, forward strand.
TCAAGCTTAAATCCTGTAAATCGAAAGTGGTAAAACCAAAACCACCTCCAACGCTGTAAGTGATTTTCTTAGCGTTATAACTCAATCTTACATTAGGTCTTTGTGTAACAACTGCTTGCTCAAACTGGTTAGACAACGAAGTTACTAACACATCATATTTATCTGTATCTTCCGAATAATCATAAGTAAAATAGTTGTTTTTACCTTTATCATAAGTTAATTGATAACTAAACTGCAATGCTAACTGCTTGGCTAAAGGTTCCGAATAACTTACACTTGCTGTCAAATTTTGGTTTGCTCTGTCGCCAATTTTATTCTGGTTTACATCCACTTTTGAATCAAAATTACCATTAACATAACTTTCATTAGACGACTTTAAAATGTTGTTCGAATTGGTACTTAAACGACTCCAACTACTACTAAATGTAAATGTACGTCGAGCTTTGGCAAATTTATGTTTGAACAATAAACCCGCTGATAAAGAAGACTTATCAGAATCAGTAATGAATGTTCGCTGTTGTTTGTTTTTCAAAATATCAGCCTCACCAGTGGTTTTTCTATTGGTAAATTCATCACTTTGGGTTTGATAAAAATTAGTTTTGGCAGAGAATTTTATGGAGTTTACCGAATCTAATTTTACGTCATAAATTGCATTGAGTTTAAAGTTTCTTCTGTTAACATTGGTTTCCGTTGAACTTTCGTCATTCAAAAAAGTATCTCCCACCTGTGTTTGAGAAAATCTTCTATTATTATTGGTGTAAATTTGCTGATTAAATTTAGGTGATACATTCAGGTTTTGCTTTTCATTCCACTTGTTAGTGTACTGTATGCCGGCATTAGTGTTTTTGATAAAACCATTTTGAGTATTAACATACGGTTCTCCGTCATTACTGCCTCCCACCCATTCGTAACTTACATTTCCATCATCATCCATGTTCATGCTTATATTCCCATCACGAGCTCCAAATTTCTCGCTGTCTTCCCAACTCAAACCATCCTGACCTGTATTTCCATTCAATAAAAATGCGGATAATTTTCTTTTGCCTTTAAAAGAGCTAAACATTAGGTTGCTGTTGTATCTTGAATCAGCATCTGTAAACGGCTGATTGGCTCCGTCTATTTTACCAAAATACCCTTTCTTCTTATCTTCTTTTAATTTCAGATTAATTGTTTTTTGGGTTTTTCCGTCATCAATCCCTGTAAATTCTGCCTGTTCACTTTTTTTATTGAAAACCTGAACTTCTTTTACAGCATCGGCTCTTAAATTTTTTACTGCCATACCCGGATCATCACCAAAAAATTCTTCTCCATCAACCAAAACCTTTTGTACCGTTTCGCCCATGGCTTTTATCACACCATTTCTATCTACCTGAATACCTGGTAGTTTTTTAAGTAATTCTTCTACATTAGCATTGGCATCCACTTTAAAATCACTGGCTCTGTAACTGGTAGTATCCCCTTTAATTCGAATTGAACCTGTTTTAATAACCACTTCTCTTAAAAGTTCTATCTTACTTTTCAAAGCAATATTTCCTAATTGCAAATCGACACCATTAACAATTACGGCATCTACATAATCAGCATATTGATTATGTGAAGTCATCAAAATATAATTCCCTGATTTCACTTCTTTGAAATTAAATTTACCATGCTTATCCGAACGGGTAAACTTATATAAAACAGAATCTATAGGTGTAAGTAAAGCAACAACTGAATTATGTACGGGGGTTTTATTTTTACTATCGGTTATTAAACCTGAGATAGTAACTTTTTGAGAAAAAGCTGAAAATGAAAATAAAAACAAAGTAGCAATTAACCCTATAGTTTTCTTCATAAATAGTTATCGTTTTTAGTGTTTAGCTTTTGATAGAAATGAATACCAATTTAACTTTAGCATGTAAGACCAAACTCACAGGAAGCCAAAGTAATATTTTTAACAAAATCAACTTGTTAAATAATTGGTAAAATTATTCTTTCAGAAAATAATTACCTAAAAAACACAAATAACTTAATTACAGCTATTTAAAATTCTATATATTGAATCGACTTTTATACTTCGCATAGCGTCTTCATAGCCCGCTACTTTTTTGTTCCCATAAACAGAAGTGGGTAGAAAAGGAAACTTAATTCTATCAGCAACCAAGGCATTTTCAATTGGCTGATTAAATGGAGAAAAACCGGCAAATGGATGTGTGGCTCCCCAAAGTGTTATGACTTTTACGCCCAACATCGCGGCAATATGCGCATTCCCAGAATCCATAGAAAGCATCACATCCAGATTACTGATTAATTGCAGTTCTTGTTGGAATTTAATTTTTCCCGCCATGTTAATGACATTCGAGTAAGGACTTGATATAGATTCTAAAATTTCAATTTCTTTTTTTCCACCACCAAAAAGTAAAATCTTGTAGTTTGAATTTTGTGCCAATTGCGCAATAACTTCCTGCATTAAATCCAAAGGATAAACTTTAGAATCATATTGAGCAAAAGGTGCAATTCCGATTAATTTTTGATGATTTGTTCCAATAATTTCCAAAAAATCAGCACTTAAAACGGCTTTTTCAGGAAATTGTGGATTAGATAAATCAACCGCAAAACCAAGTTTTTCAAACACTTTTACATGTCTTTCAAACATCGTTGGCAATTGTTTGAAAACCTTATTTTCAGCACGTGTTAAAGCTTTTTTCTCTTCACGCCCTTTATCAACTGCAGCTACTTTTTTTCCGCTCAGGGCAAAAAGTGTTCGCACAACCTTAGAGCGAAGTACATTATGCAAATCAGCAAAAGCGTCAATTTTTAACTTTCGTAAATCCTGAAACAATCGAATCAAACCCGGAAATCCTTTATGTAGCTCTTTTTCATCAAAAGCAAAAAAAACAACATTAGGTATAGATTCGAAAAAAGGCTTAAAAAACGGTCGGGAAATGACCGTTATTTTGACTTTAGGATGCTGTTTTACAAAAGCCCGTAAAACAGGAACCGTCATGGCGACATCTCCCATTGCGGATAGTCTCATGACGGCTATATGTTGTATTTTGGAATTGGACTCCAAATTATTTTTTCCCTTGGTACAAAACAGGATTCAACTCATCATCGTTGTACATTTTCATTTGTTTGTACACTTTCATGAATTTATCACCGTTTTCGATATCTTTTAATAAATCATCGATAGCAGTTGATAAATCAGTTCTTTGCTCTAAAAGTACATTTAACTTTTCCTGACATTTATCTCTGTGCTCCTGAGAAGCATCCGTACGTGTAGCTTCTTCATGCATATGATAAATTTTTAAAGCTAAAATGGACAAACGGTCAAAAGCCCAGGCTGGACTTTCTGAATTGATTTTAGCCTCATCTTTTACAACTACTTTGCTGTATTTTTGTAAAAAATAGCTATCAATATATTCCACCATATCCGTACGTTCCTGATTAGAAGCATCGATTTTTCTTTTCAAAGTTAAAGCCGCTACCGGATCAATTTGCGGGTCTCTGATGATATCTTCATAATGCCATTGAACCGTATCAATCCAGTTCTTAAGGTATAATAAATGTTCAAACTGATCCTTTGGGTAAGGATTGTTTATCGGTTGGTCAACACTATCAAATTGATGATAGTCTTTGATACTTTGTTCAAAAACGGAATAGGCTAATTTTGAAAACATCTTTATCTTTTTATTTGGACAAAGATACTTTTTATACTTTTATAAAAAAATTAGAAACCAACTTTCTCACAGCCTCTTTTAACCAAAATTGTTCTGCCATGCAAATTCATTATTTATCTGAAAAAAACAGCATTCTGAATCATTTTCTTGCTGAAATACGTGAAGTTAACATTCATAAAGATGCAATGCGTTTCAGAAGAAATATAGAACGTATTGGCGAAATCATGGCTTATGAATTAAGTAAAGAACTAGCATTTGAAGAGATTGAAGTTCAAACACCATTAGGCATTAAAAAAACCACACAAATTACCGATTCTATTGTGCTTTGTTCGATTTTAAGAGCTGGCTTAAGTATGCACTTGGGCTTTTTAAATTATTTTGACCAAGCCGAAAACGGATTTATTTCGGCATACCGTTATCATCCAAATAACGACAATTATTTTGAAATAAAAGTCGAATACCAGGCCATTGCAGATATTAATGACAAATGTGTTTTACTAATTGACCCTATGTTAGCTACCGGACAATCTATCGTTGCCGTATATCAACGATTGGTGGAAAGAGGTACGCCAAAAGAAATACATATTGCCGTGACTATTGCAGCTCCAGAAGGCATTAGCTATTTAGAAAAACATCTTCCAGAAAATTACCATTTATGGATAGGAGCTTTAGATGAAAAACTCAATGAACACAGCTATATTGTTCCTGGTCTTGGTGACGCAGGTGACTTAGCTTACGGAATTAAATTATAATTGAGAGAAAAAAGCAAACAAACTACATAAGCTTAAAACACCTAAAGCCAGTTCTTGATTCAATTTTTGCTGAGGCATTTCAATATGAGCTGTTGCCATCATTACTAAAGGAGCAATGGTAAAGATTAATAAATCGTTGCTTTTACTAGCTGAAATTACATAAATAGCTACCGCAATAAAAAAAGCAAAAAGTAATTTCTTGAATGAGGCATGCAATTGCAACGGTCTTGAAGACAAAGTCATTACCATTGAAATAACAAAAAACAAAGCTACAGTAGCATAAATAGACAAAGCAGCATTTTGATAATTGTTAGTAAAATAATCGATACTAAAATTTGTTTCGATTCCTTTAGCAATATAACTTATAATATCAGCATTAAAAACTAAAGCATACATCACAAAAATAATCGCTATTGCAAAAAAAGCTATAAAAGGTAAAAGCCAGTTTCTATAATCGCCTATAACGTGCGATATAATAGAGATAAACACCAAAACTAAAAAAAGAATACACCAAAAATGGAACAAAGAAGCCACAAAAATCCACAAGGAAGCATCGAAGATTTTCTCTTTGGAGGCTTTTTGAGATTGCAAAGAAATTAATCTACGCAAAGCTAAAAGGATGAAAAAATTGGCCAATATCAAATTGATATCATCAAAAAGACTTGGAAAAAAAAGAAAAAACAACAGGAAAAATAAAATGCTATAAGCACTGTCTTTACTGAGTCCGTTACGTTTTGATATAAAATTAATCAGCAATGCCGAAAACAAAACTATCAACCCAACAACTACTTTCTTAGATATTAAAATTACCGAATTTGTCCAAGCCAGATCCTGAATTTGATAGATAAAATCAAAAAACAATATCAAAAATACTACTAAAGAAAAATTTAATGGTGTAGATTTTTTAAAAACACTTGTAATCATACGGATATTTTATACTTTTGTGACTGTAAATATACTACTTGTTCAAAAAAGGAAACGAGTTAAGGCAAAATTATTATTCAGATACTAATTTTAATTATTTGCACTTAAAAATTACTAAAATTTAAATTCTATATCATGAAAGCATTTTTCGAAGGAATACAAACACTATTTGTTGATTTTCTTTTCAAACCATTAGATGGATTACGTTCTTTAGAACTTGTAAGCTGGTTTGGAGCAAACACTTTAAACTGGATTTTTATGATTATCTGTTCGGCAGCAATTGTTTACTGGATTAAACAATTACGTATTTTTGACGATGCTGGAACTGAAAATCAGGATACTACAGCTCACTCTTTCTTGAAATAAGAATAGAAAAAAATCAAATAAAAAAAACTGCACTGCCCCCAAAAAGTTAGACACTATTTGGGGGTATTTTTATGGAAAGAAAAGTCAAGTATGGTTATGATTTTAAACTTCGATGTGTAAATGAAGTTTTAAAAAAGCATCAAGCAATAAC